>NZ_JBFTOX010000057.1:0-67195 GCF_056398185.1 Cupriavidus sp. 05L310 | reverse complement strand
AGGCGATGCGAGTTTGGGTCCCGGCCGCTCTTTTCGCCGGATCCCGAGGGGGTGTCGCCCCATCCGGCGCGCCTTCTTTGCCTACTTTCTTGGCAAGACAAGAAAGTAGGTCGCCTCCCCGCAGGGGAGGTGAAACTGCCTTTGACTTTGACTTTGACTTTGAAGACCTTGATTTGGACTTGGACGCCAAGGCCCTTGACGTCAAGCAGCCAACATTAAACCCAAAGTTAAACCCACCTACCTAACCGGCCGCCCAACCAACGGATAATTCGGATCGTTATACCCATGCGTAGAAGCATGCCCCGGCCTGACCAACCCATCCACCAACACCTCCTCCTCTCCCGAAACCCCCACCCCCACCGCCCCAAAATAATCCTCGAACTGCGCCAGCGTCCTCGGCCCCGCAATCACCGAACTGACAATAGGATTAGCCAGCACCCACGCCGTAGCGAACTGCCCCAGCTTCAGTCCGCGCGCCTCGGCGTGCGTCTTCAGTGTCTGCGCGATCACCAGCGATTCCTCGCGGAATTCAGTCTCCATCATGCGGCGATCGGCGCGGCCCGCGCGCGAATCCTGCGGCGGTTGCTGGCCCGGCAGGTACTTGCCGGTCAGCACGCCACGCGCAATCGGGCTGTAAGGCACCACGCCGAGTCCGAAATGCTGGCAGGCCGGCAGGATTTCCACCTCGGGCATGCGATTGAGCAGGTTGTAATAGGGCTGGCAGACAACCGGACGCGGCACGCCCAACTGGTCGCACAGCCGCGCGATCTCGGCGATACGCCAGCCGCGGAAGTTCGACACCGCCCAGTACCGGATCTTCCCCGCGCGAACCAGATCCCCCATCGCGCGCACGGGTTCCTCGAGGTTTTCACCCGCGTAGTCGCGATGGAGGTAGAGGATGTCGAGGTAATCGGTCCCCAGGCGGCGCAGGCTTTCCTCCGCCTCGCGCAGGATCCACACGCGCGAGTAATGCGAATGATTGGGCGCGGCCTGCATCGGGTTGCCGAGCTTGCTGGCCAGGATCCAGTCATGGCGGTCGGCGGCCAGCAGCTTGCCCACCATGCGCTCGGAGCCCCCCTTGCTGTAGACATCCGCGGTGTCGATGAAGTTGACGCCGTGCGCGCGGGCGCTGTCCACGATGCGGCCAGCCTCGGCTTCGTCGGTCTGGTCGGCGAACATCATGGTGCCCAGGCACAGCGCCGATACCTTCAGGTTGCTGGCGCCCAGGCGCCGGTATTCCATCTTGAACTCTGACATTGCATTCTTCCTTGATGCGGCGAGGGGAGGCCGGGTGCGAAAGCCTGAGAGCTTACCCCTTGCGAAGAAATCCTGCCTGCCGCACCAGCAGGCAATGCCCTCGGGCCGCGCCTATGCCAGAATGCTAGCCATCGTGATCCGGCGCCGCCGGGCGAAATCTAAATCCGACGACCATGCTCAGCCCATCCCTAATCGCGGCGATCGTGCTGGTGTTTCATATCCTCGGCGTCATCGCCGCCCTGCATGCGGTGATGACGGTGCGCACCGCCCCCGGCGCCATTGCGTGGGCGGGCTCGCTGGTGATGATGCCGTACTTCACCCTGATTCCGTACCTGATCCTGGGCAGCAGCAACTTTGCCGGCTACGTCAATGCGCGCCGCTTCAACAACGACCGGCTGCGCGAGGTGACGCACGACATGGATGCCGGCGAGCGCGAGGCGCGCGATGCCTGCGTGGTGCATTCGCCGTCCCAGGCTTGCCTGCGCGCCTTGCCCCGGCTGACCGGCATGCCATGCCTGGCCAACAACGCCGTGCGGCTGCTGGTCAACGGCGAGGCAACCTTCGCCGCGATCTTCGCTGCCATTGCCGCCGCGAAGAAGGTAGTCATCGTGCAGTTCTTTATCGTCCATGACGATGACCTGGGCCAGGCGTTGCAGCACTTGCTGTGCGAGCGGGCCGCCGCGGGTGTCAAGGTGTATTTCCTTTACGACAGCATCGGCTCGCATGCGCTGCCGGGCAGCTATGTCAAGCGCCTGCTGGCGGCGGGGGTCGAGGCGCGCGCCTTTGCCACGCGCAAGGGCTTCGTCAATCGTTTCCAGCTGAACTTCCGCAACCATCGCAAAGTCGTGGTGGTGGACGGCGAATGCGCGTTTACCGGCGGGCATAACGTCGGCGACGAGTACATGGGCCTGCAACCGCCGCTGGCGCCGTGGCGCGATACCCATATCGAGATCCGCGGCAGCGCCGTGCTCGATATCCAGATGGTGTTCGCCGAGGACTGGTACTGGGCCGCGCGCGAAGTGCCGGTGCTGCTGCCGCCGCCGGCCGCCGCCGCCGGCGCCATGACCTGCCAGGTGGTTCCGTCAGGCCCGGCCGACGCGCAGGAAACTTGCTCCCTTTTCTTCGTCGAGGCGATCCAGGCAGCGCGCTGGCGGGTGTGGATCACCAGCCCGTACTTCGTGCCGGACGAGGCGGTATTCGCCGTACTGCGGCTGGCGGTGCTGCGCGGGGTGGACGTGCGCATCCTGTTGCCGGCGCGGCGCGACCATCTGGTGGTCTTCGCCGCCTCGACGCTGTACGCCTACCAGGCCATCTGCGCCGGCGTCAAGATCTATCGCTACCAGCCGGGCTTCCTGCACCAGAAGGTCATCCTGATCGACGACGAGGCCGCGGCGGTGGGCAGCGCCAATCTCGACAATCGCTCGTTCCGGCTGAATTTCGAGTTGATGGTGATGACCGCAGACCGCGGTTTCGCCGCCAGCGTGGCGCAAATGCTGGAACAGGATTTCGCGCTGGCGCGGCGGATCGACCGCAACGAGTACATCGGCGGGCCCAGGCTGCGCAGGGTGGCGATGCATGTGGCATCCCTGTTCGCGCCGATTCTCTAGTGTCCGGCGGCTATACCTCGGCCTGCGCGGCCTGTTTCGAGGTGCCAGTCTGCCAGTCTCGCCGCATGATGATGTACGTGAATGAGGTCGACCAGCCGATCAGGATCAGGCCCACCAGCGGCTCGATACTGGCGATCAGGCGCGTGGCCCCGACCGGCGAGATGTCTCCGAGGCTCTGCGTGGTGAAGGTTTCCAGCGAGAAATAAAAGTACACGATGGGCGCGATCGGGCCCGGGCCGGACAGCCCGCCCAGTCCGAGCGCAGAGCCCGACAACCAGTACCCTACCGCGAACACCAGGGCCTCCAGGATATGGGCAACGATGATGCATACGATCAGCACGCCCACATTGACGCGCCCGGTCCAGCGGCGGGGATTCATCCCCGACAACAAGCGCAGGGCCTCGTAATGCATGGCGACGACGGTCACTGTCAGGACGCTGGCGCAAGCCAGGGCCAGCAGGTCGTCGGTGGTGATTCCCATAGGCTTCCCTCGTCAGGCCGGGAACGTTGCCGTCGGTCGCGGCACGCTCACAAACTGTTTGGAATGTAATGGGGGATCACAAGGAAAGCCAGCCCGCGGACGATGCGCGGCCAAACGGAAAGCGGCGGCGCGACCAGGCCACCATGGGACCGGGCAAGGGAAATTTTTGCCACGGTTCCTCGGCTGCAGCCCGGTAGATCCGGTGAAAAGTACCGTATTCGGCATCATAGAGACGAGAGTGCGAACTGCCGTGCACCTGGAACCTTGCCCTCCAGGATGAAGTGGACGTCCCAGACATCGAAAGCCTGGCCCGGCACGCCGGACGGCGCACCAGCAGAATCAAAGCAGCCTGGGCAGGCCGGCTCAATCAAACTCTACGTAGATCTCGCCGCGCGGGCCGTCGTAACCCAGGCGTGGCAACTTGCCGTGCTCGCGGCTGGAGCGGGCGAGAGCGCGGAGCTCGGCCTTGCGGGTGGGCTCGCGCAGCATGCGGCGGGCACCGGTGCTGATTTCGGCGGGGCCGCACTCAGGGTTATGGCACTCGAACCGCACCCACTGCCCGTAGCTGCCGCGACGGGGCTGGGCTTTGGCCTCAGTGCCGCAAAGAGGACAGGTTTCTTGTTTTTCCTTCATAGGCTGATTCTATCGTCGAGACCATGCCGGACATTGCGAACAAGTGTGCGCAGTCCAGTGCCGCGCGGCTGCCCCTCTTCCGGGGGGATCGCCAGACGCGAGGTGAGTGCTTCTCACGGTGCAGACAACAGCCGTGCCACCGGCAGGCAGGCAGGCGAATCAACCCGCGCGGTACGCGTCGAGCCGGTTGTACAGCGTCTTGAGACTGATGCCCAGCGATTGGGCTGCCTGCCGCTTGTCGCCGTCGAAGCGCGCCAGCGTGGCGAGGATGATCTCGCGCTGGGCGTCGGCCAGCGACGTCCCGATGCGCACGTTGACGAAACCGTTCAGCGTCGCGGGGCGGGGCGGCTGGGTAGAGATATTGGGGTTGGCGATATCGACGACACGGTCGGCCAGGATAAAGGCACGGTAGATGGTGTTCTTCAGTTCGCGCACGTTGCCGGGCCAGCCGTAATGCCGCAGGCGTTCCAGGGCGGTGGAAGAGAAGGTCTTTTCCGTCCCCTCCATGGCATTGAACTCCGTAAGGAAGTGCCTGGCCAGTTGCGCGATGTCCTCACCGCGCTCGCGCAGCGGCGGAATGTGCAAGGGAAACACGGCGAGCCGGTAAAGCAGGTCTTCGCGCAACTGGCCGGCGCGCACGGCTTCGACCGGGTCGCGGTTGGTGGCGGCGAGAATCCTCACGTCGCACACGATCTGCGCGTCGCCGCCCACGCGGTGGAAGGTGCGCGTCTCCAGCACCCGCAGCAGCTTGATCTGCATGTCGGGCGCCATCTCCGTGACTTCGTCGAGGAACAGCGTGCCGCCACGGGCCTGCTCGAAGTACCCGGCCTTTTGCTGGATGGCGCCGGTAAAACCGCCTTTCTCGTGGCCGAACAATTCCGACTCGATCAGCGTGGCGGGAATCGCGCCGCAATTGACCGCGATGAACGGCCCGGCCCGGCGGGCGCCGCGCTCGTGCACGGCACGCGCCACCAGTTCCTTGCCGGTGCCGCTCTCGCCAACCGCCAGCATCGTGACCTCGGTAGCGGCCACGCGGTCGATCTGCGCCAGGAGTTGCCGCATCACGGGCGAAGAACTCTGCCACAGCAACGCCGTGGGCCCGCCCGGGATAGCGCCACGGCGCGGCGCACCGCTGGCCGGCGCGGCAGGACGAGGGGAAGGGGCAGGGGGGTCGCAGCTTGTCATCGGCAACCAAGGGAGGGTTCAGGCTAATCCTATCGCCTGCGTTGACCTGAAGCCACTGTTTTGATCGGCTGGCACGCTTTCGTGCATTTGGTCCGATCCGCGCGTGAAGTTGTCAGACAGACACGGGTACCGCTGCCGGTGAAGCCTGCCTAGAATAAGACGTATCCCCGGATTCACCCTTGGCGCCGAGACGCATGCTCGCCGTATGTTCAGACATAGGGCCCGCGTTGTGTTTGCCGTCGCCCGCATGGAACATGCCGGAACGATGCACCCGGATTGCGCGCGGTCCCCGCGGCGCACCGGTGGCGTTGTACGCTGCCGATACGGAATATATGCCTCACATTCTGATCGTCGATGACGATGAAAATACCTGTGCTGCACTGTCGGAGATCGTGGCGGCTGAAGGCTTTACATCCGCCACTGCCGGCGATCTGCGCGAGGCCTGCTTGCAAATCGGCTGGCAGATGCCCGATGCCGTGCTGGCCGACCTGAAGCTGCCCGACGGCAACGGCATGGACCTGTTCAACGAGGTCGGCACCGCAGGCGTCGAAATGATCCTCATGACAGGCTACGCCAGCGTGGAATCCGCTGTCGACGCCTTGCGCCGGGGTGCAACCGACTACCTGGTCAAGCCGATCAACGTGACACGGCTGCGCACCATCCTGAAACGCATCGCCACCACGGGCGACCTCAAGGCAGAGATCCATTCGCTGCGCGGCGAGTTGCGCCGCTACGGCCGTTTCGGCCGGCTGCTCGGCAGTTCGGAGGCCATGCAGGTGGTCTATGACCAGCTTGGCAAGGTTGCACCTACCGAGGCCACCGTGCTGCTGGTGGGAGAGAGCGGCACCGGCAAGGAACTCGCCGCGCAGACGCTCCACGAGCTATCGGCCCGCCGGCGTCAGCCTTTCCTGGCGGTCAACTGCGGCGCCATTTCTCCCGCGCTGATCGAATCCGAGATGTTCGGCCACGAGCGCGGCAGCTTCACTGGCGCCGAGCGCCAGCATAAAGGCTACTTCGAGCGAGCCGACGGCGGCACGCTTTTTCTCGATGAAATCACCGAGATGCCTATCGAACTGCAGGTCAAGCTGCTGCGCGTGCTGGAATCCGGCGCCTTCATGCGGGTCGGCACCAACCGCGAGCTGCAAGCCGACGTGCGCGTGGTGGCCGCCACCAACCGCAATCCGGAAGAAGCCGTGGCCGACGGCAAGCTGCGCGCCGACCTCTATCACCGGCTCAATGTGTTCCCGATCGAATTGCCGCCGCTGCGCGCGCGTGGCGACGATGTGGTGCAGATCGCCAATACGCTGCTGGAACAGATGAACGGCGAGCACGGCACCCAGCGCCGCTTCGCCCCGGAACTGTTGGACAGCCTGTTGCTGCATGCGTGGCCGGGCAATGTGCGCGAGCTGCGCAACTTCGTGCAGCGGACCTACATCATGGCTGACCGGGACTTGATTGCCGATGCCCATGTGCCGCTGCAGGTGGCGGCGGCGAACCCGGCCGCCACCGCCATGGTGTCGGTGCCGGTGGGCATATCCCTGGCGGACGCCGATCGCCAGTTGATCTTTGCCACGCTGGAGCAATGCTCCGGCGTAAAGAAGCATGCCGCCGAGATCCTCGGCATCAGCCTGAAAACCTTGTATAACCGCCTGGAAGAATATGCCTCGAAAGGCGAGCTACCCGAGTGGCTGCGAGCCAATGGCGCGGGCGCCGCACAGAACGGAAACACGGCGCCGAACTAGCGCGCGGTGTGCATGGCCCGGCGTCAAGCCTGCCGGACAAGCGCCTGATTGCGGCTTTGGTCCGCGCGCATGCGGCGGTTTCACCGCGCGGTATGCTAATTGCATGGCAACCGGGTGAGCACGCCGCCCGCACAAGGTACCGATGTCGCAGCAACCCAACTCCTCCGAAGACCCCGGCGCACCCGGCCAGCCCGCACCCCGCGACGCGCATGAAACGCATGATGCATGCGAGCCACCGGAACCGGTCCAGAGCAGCGCCGAAGTCGCCACGCTGATCGGCCAGATCGCACACGACCTGCGCTCCGCGCTCAACGGGGTGCAGAGCTGGGCCTATGTGCTGGACCACTCGCTGGACATGCCACCTACCCCGGCGCAGCGCGCGCTGGCCGGTATCCGCACCGGCATGCTGCAGCAGCTGGGCCTGATCGAACACATGGAAGAGGCCGTCGCGCTGCTCACGAACGACAGCCCGCCGCAATGGCAACGCGTGGATCTGCTGGCGGCGCTGGAAGCGGCCATGGACGCGGCACGCTCCATGGCGCAAGCGCGTGCCGTGAACCTCGCGGCGGTAAATGTGGACAGCCCGGATGGCACCTCATCGAACCACGCATTTGTGATCGATGCCGACCCGCGCCGCCTCGAACCGCTGCTGCGATATCTGCTGCTGCATTGCATCCGCCACGCGCGCAGCGCGGATACCGTCGAAGCACACCTGAAGCCGGAAGCCGGCCGCATCCGCCTGCGGATCACCGAGAGCCGGGCTCCCAGCGACGCCCGCAGGGACGAGCGCATCGCCGTGCTATCCGACTTCTTCAGCAGGCGCCCCGCCGAAGGCGGCGCATCGGCGCCGCGCCAGGGTACCGCGTTGCTGCTGGCAAGGCGGCTCGTGGAAACCCAGGGCGCGCACATCGTGGCGGAAGGACAGGGGTGCTCCACGGACGGTAGATCCGTATGCGTCGCAGTGAGTTTCCCGGTCCATGCGGAGCGGGGCTGATCTAGCCGGGACCCCGCAGTTTTTACCGGTTTCGGCATAAAGTGCATGGTGCCCGCATGCGCGGGCATCGTCTTATTTGCATGCCGTTGTGCCTTGCGTGGCGAACCGGTGGCTCCCACAGGCCGGCATTCGCTGATTCCAGCAGAAGCAGCCACGGCCGTCACAGGCGGGGCCCCGGTGTTCTGCGTCCACTCAGGCGCGCTGCGGCGGGGGCGCTGGCAAATCCCCTGGAGGCGGGTCGCTGACCGGCGCCGGCGGATCGGGATCGGGCACTGCCGGTTGTGGAACGTCGGGGTCGGGTGGCGCCTGATCGGGTTCGGGCGTGATGTGGAACTGAATCCGCATAGATCTCTCCGGGGTCTGTAGCACGGCCGGTAGCGGCGTAAACCGGGCCGCGGCCGACAGGCAAGGGCGGGGCAAGCGCCTGGCTCAGGCTCGGGCTCAGCCGGCTTCCCCCGGTTCATCCAGGATACGCGACAGCGCCTCCAGGTCCACCGGCTTGACCAGGTGGCGATCGAAACCGGCCTGCGTTGTACGCTGCCGGTCCGCCGGCTGGCTGTAGCCGGTCAGCGCCACCAGGCGTACATGCTGCAATTCCGGGATGGCCCGCAGGCGCCGGGCGATCTCGAAGCCGTCCATGGCCGGCATGCCGAGGTCGAGCAAGATGACGTCGGGCCGGGTCTTGGCCGCGCGCACGATGGCGGCGGGACCGTCGATGGCGGTCACCACCGTGTGCCCCATGGCTTCGAGCGTAAGGGCTATGGCCTCCAGCGCGTCGATGTTGTCGTCCACCACCATCACCGTGCGCGGCGTGCCCGGCGGGGACCTGAGCTTGCCGACTTCTGGCCGCCAGCTCTGCCAGGGCTGGGCGGGCAGTTCCACCACGAAGGCGCAGCCAAGGCCAGGGCCGGCGCTCTCGGCATGGACATTGCCGCCATGCAGATTGACAAGCTTTTGTACCAGCGAGAGCCCGATACCCATGCCCTCCTGTCCGGCGGCGGCAGGACGCTTGTCGCCGTGATGCGCCGTGGCCGGATCGAAGATGGCCTGCAGCGCTTGCGGCGACAGCCCGGGCCCGTTGTCCCGCACCTTGACGGTAAGCAGGCTGCCGTCGCACGTGACTTCAAGCGCGAGCTGGCCGTCCGGCTGCGTATAGCGCGCGGCGTTGTGCAGCAGGTTGCTGAAGATCTGGGTCAGCCGCACCAGGTCTCCGCGCACGGGCATCGGTCCTTCCGGTACGCTCAGCCGCAGCGAGTGGCCACGCGTGTCGATCAGCGGGCGCACGGCTTCCACAGCGGTGCTCAGCGCCGTGCGCAACTCGACAATATCGTTGCGCAGCACAATGCGGCCCTGGGTGAGGCGCGAGATATCGAGCAGGTCGTCGACCAGCCGCGTCAGGTGATGCAGCTGGCGGGCGATGATGTCGCGGGCCTTGAAGGTCTCCTCGCGCGTGGGCGCGCACCGCATCAGCAGGTCGACCGCGCTGCGCATCGGCGCGAGCGGGTTCCGCAGTTCGTGGGCCAGCATGGCCAGGAAATGGTCCTTGCGGTGGTCTTCTTCCAGCAGCATGCGCTCGGCGCGCTTTTGCGGCGTGATGTCCTGGCAAATGCCGGCCACGCGATAGAAGACGCCCGCCGTATTGGAGACCGGGAACGCGCGCGCGCGGACTTCGCGCACCGCGCCATCGCCCCGCACCAGCCGGAACTCGGCATCCATACGGCCGTCCGCCATCATCGCGCCGAAGGCCACTTCCATGCGCTCGCGGTCCTCGGCCTGCACGCAGTCCAGCCAGGTGCGCGGGTTGTGCTTCAGTTCCTCCATCGGACGGCCCCACAACCGCGCGAACGACGGGCTCATGTACAGGAACTGGCTCTCCGCCGGATCGAGGATCCACAGCGCATCGGAAAGGTTCTCGGCCAGCTGGCGGAACAATTCCTCGTTCTCGCGCAAGGCTTGCGAGGACTGCCGGAAAGCTTCCTCGGCCTTGCGCATGCGCAGCAGGGCCTTGATGCTCGACACCAATTCCTCCGCTTCCACCGGCTCGATCAGGTAACTGTCGGCGCCGCCATCGAGCGCCTGCACGCGGTGGCGCGACTCGGTTAGCGCGGCGGAGGTCTGCAGCACCAGCGTACTGGCGGTTTCGGGATCGTTCTTGATCAGCCTGCACACTTCCAGCCCGTTGATGTCCGGCAGATTCACATCCAGCAGCACCAGGTCCGGGGCGTGCTGGCGGATCAGCGACAGCGCGGCCTGCCCGCTCGCAGCCTCCAGCACGGAGAAGCCCGCGCGTTGCAGGATGCGGCCCTTGACGTAGCGAGGCCCGTCGCTGTCGTCGACATTGAGGATCAGGGGCCGCCTGGCGGCTTCTGGAGAGGGCAGAATATTCATGGCAAGCAAGCTCAGCGATATTGGGTATCGAACGAGGCGGCCGGACGCGTGCGCGCGGGGTCATGGGCGGGGATCATCGGCGCATCCACGGGCGACGCGCCGGTGATATTGATGATGGCAGGTTCGCCTGCAACAGCTTGTAAGAACTACAAGGAAGTCCGGGCTCTCATCGGTAGATTCTGCATGCAGTGTTCGCGCCACGATTTTCCCCTTGCTGAGCGCAATGCCTGTCGTTCCTTTGCTGGCCAATGTTGGCGGGCGAGCCGCGCAACCAAGCCAGTCCGCTACGGCTCATGTGGCGGGCGGGATTGCAAAAATCGAGCAAAAGCCGTGCCCGCGTGTAGACACCAGGACACCAGGGGGACGCCCGCAAGGCGGCGGCAAGGGACGGCGTCACCGGATGCCGTGCCACCCGTGAGGCCGGCGCCGCGCAGCCATAAGCGGCCGGATTGCCAAGTGCAGCAGGCGCGACCATACTGGCCGTTCCGCAGTGTCAGAGCCAGAACGAGCCCAACGCCGATGCGCCAGGATCCTCCCCACCCGCCGAACTCCCCGCAGGAAAGACCGACCGCTGCGCATGACCATGACCATAAACACGGCGGCAGCACGCTGTCCGAGATGGACTTGCGCGTGCGCGCGCTGGAATCGCTGCTGGTGGAGAAGGGTTACGTCGACCCCGCCGCGCTGGACATCTTGATCGAGACCTACGAGCAGCAGATTGGCCCGCGCAATGGCGCGCGGGTGGTAGCCAAGGCCTGGAGCGACCCGGCCTACAAGGCCTGGCTGCTGGCGGACGCCACCGCGGCGATCGCCTCGCTGGGCTTCAGCGGGCGCCAGGGCGAGCACATGATCGTGCTGGAGAACACGCCGGCGACCCACAATATGGTGGTGTGCACCTTGTGCTCCTGCTATCCCTGGCCCGTGCTTGGACTGCCGCCGGTCTGGTACAAGTCGGCGCCGTACCGGGCCCGGGCGGTGATCGATCCGCGCGGCGTGCTGCGCGATTTCGGCTTCACGCTGCCGGATGCGGTGCAGCTGCAGGTGTGGGACTCCACAGCCGAACTGCGCTACCTGGTGCTGCCCATGCGTCCGGCGGGCACGGATGGCTGGAGCGAGGAAGCGCTGGCCGCGCTGGTCACGCGCGATTCGATGATTGGCACCGGGCTGCTACCCGACATGGTGGCGCCGGCAACGGCAAAGGAACCGGCATGAACGGCGCGCAAGACCTTGGCGGCATGCAGGGCTTCGGCCCGGTCCGCCCCGAACCCGGCGAACCGCCGTTCCACGCCGAATGGGAGCGCCGGGTACTGGCGCTGACACTGGCCATGGGCGCGGTCGGCAAGTGGAACATCGATACCTCGCGCGCGGCCCGCGAAAGCCTCCCGCCGGCGCAGTACCTGGGCAGCAGCTACTTCGAGATCTGGTTTGAAGGGCTCAAGGCCTTGCTGCTCAAGACGGGCCTGGCCGACGCCGGGGAGATCGCCAGCGGGCATTCCAGCGCGGCGCCGGTCCCCCTGGCGCGCATCCTGGAAGCGGAGCAGGTAGCGCCCGCCCTGGCACGCGGCTCGCCCAGTGCCCGGCCGGCCACGGCGGAGGCGCGCTTCCACCTTGGAGAGCGGGTCCGTACCCGTCAGATGCATCCCGCCGGCCATACCCGGCTGCCGCGCTATTGCCGTGGCCGGCAAGGCGAGATCGTGGCGGTGCATGGCGCCCATGTCTTCCCCGATGCCAGCGCGGCCGGCGCCGGGGACCAGCCGCAATGGTTGTATACGGTGCGCTTTACCGCCAGCGAACTGTGGGGCGCCGATACCACCGCGGCTTCGGTCAGCGTGGATTGCTGGGAGCCTTACCTGGATCCGGCGGAGGCTGCCCATGGCTGAGCCCATTGCCGCCCCGCCGGCGCCGCCGGCCACCTTGCAAGCCATGCGCGCCGCGTTGCCGGCCTTGCCGTGCGACAGCACCGGCCCGGTCTTCCGCGAGCCATGGGAAGCCCAGGCCTTCGCCATGACGCTGGCGCTGCATGAACGCGGCGCCTTCACCTGGACCGAATGGGCAGCCAGCCTCTCCCAGGTCATCCGTGATGCCCAGGCCAACGGGGACCCGGACACCGGCGAGCATTACTACCTGTTCTGGCTGACCGCGCTGGAACAGATCAGCGCCGCCAAGGGCCTGGTCGACCAGGCCGCGCTGCTGGACCGGCGCGACGCCTGGATCGCCGCAGCCCGGCGCACCCCGCACGGGCAGCCAATCGAGCTTGGCTGAGGCCGCTCGCGGCAGCCTGGCCTCGGCAGCGTTATGCTTGTTTCCTGCCCGGCGCGCAACGTGGAGCCGGCTTGCCGGCCGGGAGGTTCAAGGCGGACTTCCAGGCGGACAGGCATGGCTGCTTCGAGCACCGGATCAAGTGCCGAATCACGCGCCGCCTGCGGTCCGGCCCCGCTCGTGCTACCGTAGCGGGCTAGACGCTGCAAAGCGCCCCGATGCCGTGCCACCAAGGCCGGCGCCAAACTCCGACTGACATGACTGACACAGAGATCCAGCTGATCGGCTCCGCCCGCCTGCCGACCCGCTTTGGCGAATTTACCGCCCACGCCTTCAAGGGTGCCGTTTCGGGCACCGAACACCTGGCGCTGAGCGTCGGCGATATCACCGGCGAAGCCGTGTTGACCCGCCTGCATTCCGAATGCCTGACCGGCGACGTGTTCGGCTCGTGCCGCTGCGACTGCGGCGAGCAACTCGACCTGGCGATGAAGAAAATCGCCGAAGAAGGGCGCGGCATCCTGCTCTACCTGCGCGGACAGGAAGGGCGCGGGATCGGCCTGGGCCACAAGATCCGCGCCTATGCGCTGCAGGACGGCGGGCTCGACACGGTCGACGCCAATCTGGCGCTGGGCCAGGAAATCGATAGCCGCAACTACGCCTTCGCCGCCGACCTGCTGCATCAGTGGGGCGTCAAGTCGATCCGGCTGATGAGCAACAATCCCAAGAAGAAGCAGGCCCTGGAAGCCGCCGGCATCACGGTGGTGGAACAGATGCGCCACATCGTGCCGTCCAACGCCGAGAACCAAAAATACCTGGAGACCAAGCGCGAGCGCATGGGGCACCTGCTGGACTGATCGCGGCAGGCTGAGGCTGGACCAGCCCCGGTGCCAGGCCGACTGCGAAGAAGGGCCTGAGCAACTAAAAGCGCACAAAATCGGCAAGCTAACCGATTTATCCGGCTACACTTTCGTCTCAGCGCCACCATCCACAGCCATTAGCCGGTTCTCAACATGCTTGCCCAGATTCAACGCAGTTGCGGTGAAAGCGCGATGCGCCTGCGCCGGGTGCTTGCCAGGGAAGTTCATCTAGACATCCGCCAGCCGGCGCAGGTCAAGCGCATCCGTCTGCTGGGCTGGCTCGCCTTCATCGGGTTTCCGACCTTCTACGTGGTCTGGAAATTCGTCTTCCCCCAGCCGTATGAAAGCCTGACCCTGCGGCTGGTGGCGATGGTGATGTGCCTGCCACTGATCGTAAGCCGCGACTTGAGGGATAAGAAGTGGCTACCAGTACATTTTTGGCTGACGTTGACGTACGCGTTGTCGTTCTTCTTCGTCTACATGTATTTGATGAATCACGGCAACCTGGTCTGGTCCCAGTCGCTCGTGATTGCCGTCATCATCCTGTTCAACTTCAGCGGCTGGCTGGGCGGCGCCACCTCGCTGGTGCTGGGTACGGCGGCGGCCTGGCTGGTCTATAACTACGTCACCCCTCCCCCCGCGGCGCTGCTGGCGGTGAACTGGCCGATGGAACTGCCGATCATCGGCTTCACCATCTGCACCATCGCCGTGCTCAAGATAGACCAGCGCATCCTGATCCAGGAAAAACTCGACGGCATGGCGATTGCGCTAGGCACCGTTGCCCACGAACTGCGCACGCCAATCCGCAGCATCGGCTCGACCGCGCTAGGCATGGGCCGTTACCTGCCAGGCCTGATCCGCTTTTACGAGGAAAATGAGACGCCGGAGAACTCGCTGAACCTGCCGCGTGCGCATTTCGGCTTGCTCAAGGATGCCTTGCCACGCATCCAGATGGAAGTCGACCGCATGAACCACGGCATCGACGTGCTGCTGGTCAACGCGCGGGTCAAGGCGCAACAAGGGCCCAGCGAGCATTTCCCGCTGGGCCAGGCGATCGAAGAGGCGCTGGCGCGCTATCCCTTCGAACCTGGCCAGCGCGACCTTGTGCATGCCGACCTGACGACGGATTTCCCTATCCACGCCGACCAGAAGCTGATGGTGATGGTGCTGTTCAACCTGCTCAAGAATGCCCTGCATGCATTGGCGCGGGCAGGGCACGGCGAGATCCGGCTGAGCCTGGAGCTAGGCACCCGGCGCAACCGCCTGATCTTCCGCGACACCGGCACAGGCGTGCCGGAGCGCGAACTGTCGTCCATCTTCAAGCGCTTCCATACCTATCCACGCAACGAGGGCACGGGCATCGGCCTGGCGTTCTGCAGGGAGACGCTTGAAGCCTGGGATGGCCGTATCCACTGCAGCTCGGTCGAGCACGAATATACGGAGTTCGTCCTCGAATTCCCGCCAGCCACGCCGCGCCGCGAAGGCGAAGGCGCGGCTGGCTGAAGGCCGCGGCCTCTCGCCGGCGCTCAGGCCGTGCCGTGCAGCGCTTCCAGCGTCTCGTGCAGCACGGACTGCCTGGCCATCGGCGGCCGTGCCACGGCCGCGCGCGGCTTGCGCTGGGAGGAACGCCAGCCCGCCAGGTTCACCTCATCGCGGATTTCCGCGCACACCTGGATCAGCCGCTCGATTTCCACGGCGGTCAGGCAGGCGTGCATGGTCAGACGCATCAGGGCGCGGTCGCGCGCCGTGGCCGGCGCGCAGAACACGGCGCCAAAGATGCCGCGCGATTGCAGGGCATTGCGCAGCACCAGGGTTTGCTCCTCGGTGCCGGATTCCAGCGCAATGATCTGCTCGGAACCTGCCGAGACGTTGTAGCCCAGCCCGGACAAGGCATTGCGCACCTGCGTCGAGACCACGTGCAACTGTGTGCGGCGTTCATCCGCCTCGGCAATGAAATCCGCGGCGGCGTCGAACCAGGCCAGTTCATGTTGCAGCAGGCCCGAGCTGAAAATGGCCGGGCGCGATTCCGCGGCGAAATAACCCTTGAACGACGACGGGCATGTGACCAGCCCGGCACGGCCGCCGAAGGCCTTGGCCAGGCTGGCGGTCTGGAAGTGAACCCGGCGCGAGAGGCCGAGCTGCGCTACCAGCCCGGCGCCGGCCGGGCCATGGGTGCCCAGCGAGTGCGATTCGTCGACCACGATCACGCTGCCCGTGCGCTCGGCCACCTCCACGAAATCTGCCAGCGGGCAAAGGCTGCCATTGGTGCTGTAAACCGAATCCACCACGATGATGCCCGGGCCATCCTTGCGGATCTGGCGCTCGGCGTGCTCGGCATCGTTGTGCATGAACGGCACGGCACGCGCACGTGCCGCGTGGGCGCCTTCCCATAGCGACATATGGGCCAGCATGTCGAGATAGACCGGCGTGCGTTCATTGGCGATGCTTTGCAGCAGCCCTACATTGGCCGCCCAGCCTGACTGGCACAGGATGCTGTCCTCCGCGCCGCTGAATGCCGCCAGCTTGCGCTCGAGCCGGCTGGTGGGATTGTCGCCGTACTGGAAGACCGCCGACATCAGCAGTTCGCTCTCCGGCCCGCGCATCGCGGCCGTCTGGGCCCTGACCAGCTTCTCTTCGCCAAGCAGGCAAAGGTAGTCATTGCTGGAAAAATGGACGGCATCCGGTCCGGGTTGCCGGCCGTGCAGCAAATGGCTGCCGCCCCAGCGCTTTTGTACCCGCTCGACCTCGTGGCCCGCGACCCGCTGGGTGACGAATTCAGGCCAGGCGGCCACCGAGGCAGCGTGGGAGGTACGGTTAGTTTGCAGGCAACCCGAGTCCATATTGATCATTACATTCCCCTAGGAGGTACTCCGACAAAAAAGTCGGCCGGATGGCCGAAGACTGGTCGTGGCAACGCAGGCGCTGCCCGCGCCCTTTGTTTGCAATGTATGTTCCGGGGCGGGCAAGGTGCCTGTTACGTCTTTCGAAATTCGAGTTTCGTGCTGCGCCGACAAGCTATTCTGCCGTGTGTCGGGGAGTTCGCCTCGTTCACTCGCGCACGACTGGCGTGGCAAAACCACGCTTGCGGTCACGCGAGGGCCGAGGCGGCTGTATCCGCGGGGTGGGAGGGACAAAGATTCAGCGGAAGATATTTCTCCAGGGCGGGTCCCGGCGCCCGGCGGAACAGCGCCGGGAAGCCAGTCGTGCTGCCGTGGCTGGCGCCACTCAGTAGATAAAGCGCTTAATAAGCCACTTCACTGCAGGGCTTGGCGGGGACCGATGCATGGCCAAGGTACAGCGTGGCCGATCGCAACGACCTTGCCATCTTGGAGGAAACCGGCAAGGGTGAGGATGTGGCCAGGAGAAAGCACGCGGGTGCGCTGCAGGAACAGGAACAGAGCTTCGATATCCGCGCACCGGTGGAGCGCCAGTACCAAGGCGTACCGCGCAACCGCGACCTGATCAGCGACGTGCGCAACCGTTATCGCACGACCTGAGGCCTGGCGCCCGGCCAGGTCGGCCGGCACGGTGCTCACCCTGGATTGGCATCCCCCCCGAAAGCCTTCTAAGATCAAAGTCCACCCCATCCAGGACCAGACGATGAGCAAGCCCGCCGCCCCGGCTCCGCCGGCATCACCAGCGCCCAAAGTTGCACCTGAGCCCGCCAGCAAGGACGACCATGTGGAAGACGAGTTGGACGAAGCGCTCAGGGAAACCTTTCCCGCGAGCGACCCGATTTCGGTGGACCATGGGAGCCCGGCCCGGCCTCGCAAATAACCGGCGCGCCGCGCCGCCCGGGCCGGGTGTGCCTAGACCAGTTGCCGCAACTGCGCGACGACCTTCATCAGTTGCCCGTGCGCGACGATCACGCCGGACTCGTCCTGCAGGGCTTGCTGGTAGCGATCGCGAAACGCCGGGTCGCTGTTGGGGCCGAACAGCTTCTCGGTGGCCGCGGCGACCGCGCGGCAGGTTTCATCGTGGTGCTCGGGCGCATCCAGCTCTTCGTCGATCTCGATAATCAGGCGTGACAGCGGATCGAGCCAGCGAAAATAGGTCTCCTCGGTCACAACCTGCACGAACAGTCCAGCCGGGATCGGGCCATGCAAGCGCTCGTACTCCGTGCGATTCAGTGCGATCACTTCCTTGTGCACTTTCAACAGAGCGGCACGCAACGCACGCAGTCCACTGCGGCGATCTTCCTGCTTGGCGAGGAACTGTTCGTGTGGCATATCCCTTCTCCTATTCCCATTTCTATTCGCGTTCCTGTTCTTCACGGCCTGGAGCGCGGGGGCCGCCTTGCGGCCCGCTAGTCAGTATAGGCAGGTGTGCAAGGCTGGCGGCAGCCCTGCACACTCGGGGGCATCCCTGATGGATTGTTTGCGAAATCACTGAAACCGGGCGGCTTCCGCCATGGGTTGCGGGTGATGGCCTGCCTTCCGGAAAGCCTTGTTTTCGTACATGGAGGCATCGGCCTCGGCAAGCAGCGCGGCGATGCCATCGTGGCGTGCCGGCTCGAACTGGATGGCCCCCACGCTGAACTCGATGGCATAGCCACGGGCGGCGTGCCGGTTGAACGCCGCCATCTCAGCCTCCAGGCGTGCCAGCGTGGCGCCGCACACGATGGCATCGGCGCCGGTGAGCAATGCCACGAACTCATCGCCGCCCAGCCGGCCAACCACGTCCGAGTCGCGCAGGGCGTGGCGCAGTTGCGCCGCGAATGCGGACAGGGCACGGTCGCCCTCCGCGTGACCGAAGCGGTCATTGATGGCCTTGAATCCATCCAGGTCGAAGAACAGCAGCGTGGCAGCCTTTTCCAGCCGCCTGCAAACGCTGAGCGCGTGTTGCGCCAGCGCGCAGAATCCACGGCGGTTGGACAGCAGCGTGAGTTCGTCCATATTGGCAAGCTGGAGCGCGGCAAGCTCCTGTTCGGCCATCCGTGCCAGGTCGCGCAGCAAGGCGCGGTCCTCTTCGCCGAACTCTCGCGGCTGCACGTCGATCAGGCACAGTGTGCCCAGCTTGCTGCCGTTGGCGACCGACAGCGGGCAACCCGCATAGAAGCGAATGCCCGGTTGGCCGGTCACCATCGGGTTATCGTGAAAACGTTCGTCCAGCAGCGCGTCCGGCACCATCAGGATGCCGTCGTCGAGGATCGCGTGCCCGCAAAAGGAGATTTCCCGCGGCGATTCGGTCTCGGACAAGCCGGCACACGATTTGAACCACTGCCGGTTGGCGTCGACCAGGCTGACCAGCGCAATGGGAACGCCGAAGAGGCGCCGGGCCAGGCGAGTCAGGCGGTCGAAGCGCTCCTCCGGGGCCGTGTCGAGGATACTCAGGCAGCGGAGCGTTTCCAGGCGAAGCGGTTCGTCGGCAGGTATGGCGGGATACTTCATAAGGGTTCAGCGTCTGGCAAGGGAAAAGGTGCGACAGCGTGAGTCCTTCCGCCGGTGACGGCAATCCGAACGGTGCCCTGGGCCCCGATGCAAGGGACAAGAGGCGTACCGGAGGTTGGAAGCCGCATTCCGGCACGCACGCCGCTTGGATGGATAACGGCATGCTCGGCGCGGATTGTAATGAATCGCCGGGTTCGTCCGGATCCGCATCCAAATTCAGGCGGGCATCAGACGGGCATCAGCACCGCAACCGAGCCTGCTGGTCGCGCAGCGCGCGATAGCGCCTGCGGTAATCCTCCTGCTCGGGCAGACGCGCGTTGCGCCGGACGCTGTAGTCGTAGTCCAGCTGGCGAATCTGGTTGCCCAGCCAATGGCATTGGTTGAGCTCGGTCCGCACCGACTCAGCCTGCTCGCGTGCGATGCGTGCCTGATATTCGTTTTCCTCCGCCTGGCGCTTTTGCAGGAACTGCTGGTTGGCTGCTTCCGTAGCCGGCTCTGGGCTGATGCGTGAGAGGTTGCCGCCCAGCACGGTGCCTTGCCAGCCCGGCGGGCAGGCTATATCGGTATAAAGCGTCTTGTTGCCGCTTACGCATTTGCCGGCATGGGCGGTACCCATGAAAAGGCCCAACGCTAGCAGGACAAACCATTGCCGCATGGCATTCCCCCGTAGATGCCGCTGTAAACCGCGGCCGTCTTGAACGCATCGAAAGGCCGGCGGGTGATCAAACGCGCTTGGTCCGCCGAGGACATTCAGGGATCTGGCGATGTGCGCGATCCGGCCCATATTCTTATGCGGCTGGCCCGGCTTGTCCAGCAGCGGCATTGCCTCCGCATGGAGCGGGCCGGCGGCAATTCAGCGCGGCGCGTCCTTGTCGCCTTCATCCTGGGTTTGGCCCGCTTCCTGGCCGGGTTCCGGCACGCCGATCAGGTCCGCCGCCATCGAGCGCCGCGCGTCGGCCGCCCGGAAATACCGCACCAGCGTAGCCACGCTGGTATGCCCGGTCATGGCCATGGTCTCTGCCAGCGGCACCTGGCGTGCAGCCGCCTCGGTGACAAAGCCTGAGCGTAGCGAGTGCGCCGAGAAGTCGCCCTTCAGGCCTGCCGCCTCGCAACGCTGCCTGACGATTTTGCGCACGGCGGCGTCCGATAGTGCCTCGCCAACATGGCCCCCCCGGCGAACACGCCGGAAGATGGCGCCCTCGCCAAGCGCCGCCGCCTGCAGCCACGCCTCCAGCGCCGCGCCCGCGGCGCCAATGACCGGCTTGTCGTTGTCCGGCAGATCCGCGCCGGTCTGGTTGGTCTTCGACCAGCCCAGTTGATAGACGAACTCCCCGGGTGCGATGCGTGTGAGGTTGGCCAGCGTAGCGCCCGCCACCTCCGAACGCCGCCGGCCGCCGCTTGACCAGGCAAACAGCAGCAGGGCACGGTCGCGCAGGCCGATCAGCGAATCGTCGCAGGTTGCCAGCAGGCGGGACAGGGGTTCGCGCGTGAGCGCCGCCTTGCGCGCCGGGCGTTCGCCACGCTTCGCGTAAGCGCGCCGCGTGCGCGACATCAGTTCACGCACGGCAGGGTCCGCGCAAGGGTTATCCGCATTCTCCAGCCGGTGCGCCTTGGCGATGACCGCCAGCCGGTGCATCAGCGTAGCCAGCGCGGGCGGGCCGGTGCGCGCCTTGAGCCCGCGCGCCACCAGCGCGGCATCGATCGCCGGCGGCAACGCACTCGCCGGCCCCTGCGGCGTGGACCGGGTGGCGTGGTCTACCACGAACTGGATAACGACCGCCGGCAGCAAGGGAAGGGCGATCGGCTGGCCGTAGCGCAGAGCGAACCAGCCCGCCCAATACCGTAGGGCGGAACGATAACTGGCCACGGTGTTGGCGGATTCTCCCTCGCGGTACAGCGCCTCGGCGGCCTGGCGGCCAAGCGGATCGAGTTCGGACGGGTGAAGCGGCGCAGGAAAATCGGCATGAACGGGCGTCAGGCTGGAGGATTCGGGGCGTTTGGGCTGGCTTTCGGCGGGACTGCCCGGAAGCGGCCGCGATTTGCGAGTAATCATAATAAATATGATGTATGCTGTATTAAATTATACACAAAGAACGGATAAGGCGCGATAACTATTCCTTATCGAGCCTTATCCAAGTGGCGCGACCAAGAGGCGCCGAAAAACTTGCCCAACCATGCAAATTGCCAACATGCCCGCCGCAACGCGCTCCCGCTCCATCACCCAGCAAGACGTCTGGCAGGCCGCCGATGCCTTGCTGCTGGCTGGCCAGCGGCCCACCATCGAACGCATCCGGCTGCATCTGGGACGAGGGTCGCCCAATACCGTCAGTCCACACCTGGATGCATGGTTCGCCGGGCTAGGCGCGCGATTGCAGGATCCGCAAGCCTTTGCAGCCCCGGCCGGCCTGCCGGAACCGGTCAACCAGGCCGCCCGCTATCTGTGGGACGCCGCGCAGGCGGAGGCCAGGGCGGCAGTGGCGGCAAGCTACGCATCGCGGGAAGCCGCCCTGGCGCAAGCACGGGAAGCACTCGAAGCGGAGCAGGCAGCGTTGGCCCAGGAACGCGCCATCCTGCAAGCCAGGCTGGAAGCCGCGGACAACGCGCTGGCGGAACTCGGCCGCGCGCGCGACGAGGCCAGCGAACGCGCTGCCCACGCCGAAGCAAGGCTGCTGGCGCAGCAGGCCGACAACGAGACGCTGCGGGCCACGCTGGCGCGCTTACAGGAAGAAAAGGACGCGATGCTGCGCGACACCGCAGCCCAGCGCACCGCCTGGGACAAGGAACGCGAAACCATGGCAGAGCGTTCTGGCGCCAATGAACGGCGCATGGCGCTGGAACTGGACGCGGCGCGCGTTGCGGCAAGGGAAGGGCAGCGGTTGCTGGAGAGCCAGCGGAAGGCCGCGCAACAGAAGCTGATTGAAGCCGCCGACAGCGCGGGGCGGCAAGCCGAGGAAATCACACAACTCGGCAATGCGCTGGCCATGAGGGACGAGCGGGTCAGGCAGCAGGATGGGCTGCTGGCGGAATATCGGCAGTTGCTGGAGACCCGCGCCGAGGCGGAGGCGGATGGGGTGCGGTCCGCTAGCGCGCCCGGCCGGCAGAGTCCGGCCCGGGCAAGGCCGCTCAGGCCCGTTCGGCGGCCGCGCTTCAAGGTTTAGCGGAATATGCGCCCGATCAGGCGATCCGACGTGGCTGAAGAATCGGGAAAATACTTGAGCTTACAGCCTCAAGCATTTGATTTTATTACATAAAAAATGAATCATGAGCTGGCATCTTCCACGGATCGCGGGGCGGGTTGTTGGCGGCAAGCTCCGCACGGCCATCACAAGCCGGAAGGGCCGACAGATAGAATGTAAAACATCAAGTTATCGCTATAAAAAATTGATTTTATTCAGAAAATTTACAGAACAAGGGAAGCCGCCAGAACGCAAATAGCATGACGAAGCAAATCAAGATCAATCCGGCGATCTGGTCATCTTCGCCGCGACTGACGGCATGGACTCATCTCTCGCACCGCCCCCGCAGCAGCCGCCCCGGCAACGCCCCCGTCGCCACCTTGTTCTCAAAAATCGGCACGCCCGCCACCACCGTAGCGACATAGCCATCGGCTTCCTGCACCAGCCGCCGCCCGCCGGCCGGCAGGTCGAAAGCCATACGCGGCGCATGCAGGCGCAGGCGCGCGTAGTCGATAACGTTCACATCCGCCTTCATGCCGGGCAGCAGCGTGCCGCGATCGGTCATCCCGTAAAGCCGCGCGGTGTCGGCAGACTGGCGCTTGACCATGGCTTCGAGCGCGAGCCGCGGGCCCCGGCTGCGCTCGCGGGCCCAGTGGGTCAGCATGAAGGTTGGCATGCTGACATCGCAGATATAGCCGCAATGCGCGCCACCATCGGACAGGCTGTTGACGGTGGCCGGATGCTGAAGCATCTCGTGCAGGTGGGAGAGCGTGCCGTAGGAGTAGTTGAAGCTGGGGTAGTAGAGGATGGCCTTGCCGTCGTTGGCCAGCATCAGGTCATAGATGATGGCAAGCGGCTCCTGGCCGCGGCTGGCGGCGATGGCGGCGACGCTCTTCTCGGGCGCCGGTTCGTAGTCCGGCGATTCGCCCAGCGGAAAAATGCGCGGGTAGTTGGCGAACATGGATTCGATGCCGCGGTCCATGCGTGCGCGCGGCTCGGACAGGATGCGTGCACGCACCGCAGGGTCGCGCAAGCGGGCAATGCGCGCCTCGAAGGACAGGGCGGCGAGCTCGATAAAGGCCGGGCTGGCGATAAAGGGATGCAGGCTGCTTTGCCAGGAGAACAGCAGGCCCAACGGCCGGCCGCTGATGCCCCCATACAATGGCACCCCCTCGGCATGCGCGCGGTCGAGCGTGGTCATCAGGTCGCGCCACAGGTCCGGAGCCGGATCAGTCTGCTGCAGGTTGAACAGCACCGGCAGGCCAGTGTGGCGCGCCAGCCGTTCCAGCCAGGGCAGCTCGTTATCCATCGACACGTGATTGGCCGTCATCTGGAAGACCCCG
Organism: Cupriavidus sp. 05L310; assembly: GCF_056398185.1. Lineage (NCBI taxonomy): Bacteria > Pseudomonadati > Pseudomonadota > Betaproteobacteria > Burkholderiales > Burkholderiaceae > Cupriavidus > Cupriavidus sp. 05L310. The sequence continues at coordinate 43,883 of NZ_JBFTOX010000057.1, read as the reverse complement.
TGCCCGGCCTCGCCCAGCACGCGGCCGAGCCGGGTGATTTCTTCTCCGGTGACGAAGGTGCCGGGCGGGTACTTGCGTTCGTCGTACTTATGCAGGAAGGTCCGCGAGGTGGAGAAACCCAACGCGCCAGCGTCCATGCCCTGGCGTACCAGTTCGCACATCTGGTCGAGATCGTCGGGCGTGGCTTCGTCGTGATCAATGCCGCGATCGCCCATCACGTAGGCGCGCAGCGCGGCATGCGGAATCTGGGCGCCGATATCCAGCGCCTTGGGGCGACGGTCCAGCGCATCGAGATATTCCGGGAAGGTCTCCCAGTCCCACTGGATGCCCTCGGACAGCACCGAACCGGGAATATCCTCGACGCCCTCCATGACCTTGATCAGCCAGGCGCGGTCGGCGGACCGCACCGGCGCGAAGCCGACCCCGCAGTTGCCCATCACGGCCGTGGTGACGCCGTGGCCGGTGGACGGAGAAAGGTAGGGATCCCAGGTGGCTTGCCCGTCGTAGTGCGTGTGGATGTCAATCCAGCCGGGCGTGACGAGAGCGCCTGCTGCGTCCAGCTCGCGCCGCGCGGAGCCCGCCTTGCCGCCAACCTGGCTGATCATGCCGCCGTCGATCGCGAGGTCGCCCTGAAAGCTCTCGCGGCCGGTGCCGTCGACGATGGTGCCGCTGCGGATGACTAAGTCATGCATGGAATCTGTTCCTTCTGTCTTGATGAGAGTGCAGTAAATTGCGGCCCCGGGGACGGGCGCGGATGGCCGGCTAATCGAGCTTCAAGCCGATCCGTTTGATCACCGCGCCCCAGCGGTCGTAGTCCTGCGCAACGATCTTCCTGAAGGCGTCCGGCCCGGCGCCGCTGAGATCGTTGCCCTGCGCGCGGATCATCTCGGCGATATCCGGCGCCTGCGCCGCGGCGCGGAACGTATCGGCGATCTTCTGCGCGACCGGCGCGGGCAGGTTGCCTGGGCCGAACAGGCCTTGCCAGCCGACGATGTCGAGTCCCTCCACGCCTTGCTCCGCCATGGTGGGCAGCTCGGGCAGCACCGCCAGGCGCTTGTCGGCGGCCACGCCAAGCAGCTTGACCTTGCCGGCGCGGGCGTTCTCCACGGCGGTGGCGGTGCCGTCGAAGTAGACCTGCACGTCGCCGGCCAGCACCGCGCGGGTGGCGTCGGCCGTGCCCTTGTATGGCACGTGGACCATCTGGATGCCAGCGCGCTGCTGCAGGATCTCGCCATTCAGATGCGAGGTGGAACCGAGGCTGTACGAGGCGAAGTTCAGTTCGCCGGGATGCTGCTTCGCGTAGGCGACCAGCTCACGCACATTGCCAAACGGCGCGTTGCGGTTGGCCACCAGCACGGTAGCGGATCGCACCAGCTGGACCACGGGGGTGAAGTCCTTGAACGGGTCGTACGGGAGCTTGCTGTACAGGTGCGGATTCTGCGTATGCGTGACGACGATGGTGTAGAGCAGGGTGTGCCCGTCCGCCGGGGCCCGCGCCACATCCTGCGCGCCGATGAAGGTGCCGGCACCGGGCTTGTTGTCGATGATGATATTGGCGCCCGACTGCTCCGAGGCACGCTTGGCGATCAGTCGCAGCAGGGCGTCGCCGCCGGAGCCCGCAGTAAATGGCACGACCACGCGCACGGGCTTGCCGGGCTGCGGCCAGTCAGTCGCTGCGGCCGCCCTTGCGATCGGGCTGCCCAGCATGCCCGCGGCGATGGCGAGCGCCGGGATTGACAGGCGCGACAGGGCGCGTCGCCTGGGATTGGGGCGGTTCATTTTGTCTCCTTCTCCATGTCTGGATGGCGCAGCCGTTGTGCTCTGGATGTTGGCGCGAGTGACGCCCTGGCCGGTCTGCGTGCTGAGTATAGGTATTGCGTTGCCGCCAAATCAAATGCATATTTATCGCCGTTTCGATAAATTAAATGCATATGCTTAGCCTGCGACGCCTGGAGCACTTTGCCGTGCTGGTGGAAGAACGGAGTTTTTCGCGGGCGGCGCGCCGGCTGAACCTGACGCAGCCAGCGCTGACGCGCAGCATCCAGACGCTGGAAGAAACCCTCGGCCTGCAGCTGGTGGACCGCGCCGCCAGCGGGTTGCTGCCCACCGAATCGGGCCGCATGGTACTGGCGCGCTCACAGCGCATGCTCGGCGACCTTCGCGCCCTGCAGCGCGAGGCCGAGCGCATGCGCGGCTTTGAAAGCGGCGTCATTGAATTTGGCGTGGGCTCGTTCCCCGCGGCGGCTTTCCTGGGCCCGGTGCTGACCCGCCTGGCGCGCGAGTATCCCGGGCTTTCGGTACGGGTAGAGACGGAGAGCTGGCGCCGCTTGCTGGAAAAGCTGCAGCGCGACGAACTCGACTTCGTGGTCGCGGTAACGCACAGCCTGCCGCCGCCGGCTGATTTCCAGGTGCGCGCGTTGCGGGCTCAGCGCATGGGCTTCTTCGTCAATCCTGGCCACCCCCTGGCCGCGCTGGCGGGCGATGAGATACGGGGCAGGATGGCCGGATACGGACTGGCGACGACCAAGCTGCCGCCCCGCGCCCGTGAGGAAGTGGCGGCGCTATTCAGGCTGGATGGACCCGAAGCGCTGCCAGTGCGGCTGGAGTGCGACAACGTCGAGGTGCTGTGCGAAGTGGCGATGTCTACCGATACCGTCCTGTTCGCGACGCACGAGGCCGTCCACGCGGAGTTGGCGGCAGGCAGCCTGCTGCCGCTGGCGCTGGACTATCTGTCTCCCGCGCCACTGCCCCTGACGCTGGTCTATCCGGGAGGCCGAAGCCTGTCCGGCGCGGCGGAACTGCTGATCGGCATGATCGAAGCGGCTGTGGGCGCGGGGGCGGCGAGATAAACAGGTGGCGGGCCCGCGGCCGGCCATCTTCATTTCACCCGCAGCAAGTGTTTCTGGATCTTCCCGCTCGTGGTCTTGGGCAGCGCATCCACAAAGTAATACCGGCGCGGCCGCTTATAGGCGGCCAGCCGGTCCCCGTGCACCAGGAAACCGTCGAGCACTTCCGCGCTGGCTTGCGCCCCCGCCTTGGCCACCACGTAGGCGCAGACCAACTGCCCCCAGGTGGCGTCGGCCTCGCCGATGACGGCGACTTCCAGCACGGCCGGATGCTCGATCAGCGCATCCTCCACCTCGCGCGGATACACATTCTCGGCCCCTGAGTTGATCATGTAGTCGATACGGTCGCGCACCCACAGGTAGCCGTCTTCATCCAGGCCGCCGAGGTCGCCGGTGTGGTACCAGCCGTGAGCAAGTGCGCGCGCGTTGGCGTCCGGACGGTTCAGGTAGCCGGCCATCATGCACGGCCCGCGCACCAGGATCTCGCCGACTTCGCCGGGCGCGCAACGCTCGGCCGGATCGGTAGGCGCGCCGTCTTCGCGCAAAGCCGCTACCACCAGATCATGGTTGAGCGAGGGCAGGCCGGCCGAGCCGGCGTGGCTGAGTTGCTCGTGCGGATACAGCACCGACATGCAGGGTCCCATCTCGGTGGTGCCATAGACCTGCACCAGCCCGGCGCCGACGGTACGGTCCCACTCGCGGATCAGGTGCGGCGCCATCGATGCGCCGCCATACTCGACCAGCCGCAGCGACGACAAATCGCGCGTGTGGGCCTCCGGGTGGTTGAGCATCATGCCGACCATCGTCGGCGCGGCGAAAAAGTGCGTGACTTTTTCCGCTTCCACCAGTTGCCAGGCTTCGCCCGCATCGAAGCGCCGCTGCAGCACCTGCGTGGCGCCCAGGTGCAGGCGCGGCAGGAAGCTGGTGTGCAGCTCCGCCGTGTGGTTGAGCGGGGCGATCGACAGGCCGACGTCCTCGCGGGAGAGCGTCATCGCCTGATGCATCATCGCGTTGTGTGCGAGCTTGCTGCGGTGGGTGTGCAGAACCCCCTTGGGCCGGCCGGTGGTGCCGCTGGTGTACATCAGGATGCAGGGATCGTTCTCCCCGACGGCAATCCCCGGCGCCTCATGCGGCTGGCCTGTGGCAAGCGTGTCCAGGTGATGCGTGGCGAAGGCCGGCGCGGGTTCGGGATCGGCATAGATCCAGCGCGTCGTGCCGGGCGCCAGCCCGGCCGCTTTTTCCACCACCTCCGCACCTTCCCGCTCGAACAGCAGGGCTTTGGCCTTGCCGTCTTCCAGGATGAACGCCAGTTCCTGCGCCGCCAGCCGGTAGTTGACCGGGTTGAAGATCGCGCCCACCCGGGCCGCCGCCAGCATGCTGAAAACGAAGGCCGGCGTGTTGTAGAGGAAGGCCGCGACCACATCGCCGCGGCCGACGCCGATCGACAGCAGGGCGTGGGCGTGGCGGTTCACCTCCGCGTCCAGTTCGGCATAGGTCCAGGTGCGGCGGCTGGCGCCCATGCCGGCAACCAGCGCGGTCTTGCGCGGCAGGTAGCGCGCGGGCCAGGAAAGGGTGTCGCCCAGCGTAAGGACGTGACTCAAGGCAATGCTCCGGCAGCGAGGATGAGGAGACGCCAGCGGCCACGCCGACCGGCGAAAACCGTCGAATATAAAGTCCGCGCCGCTTTTCTGGAAATAACGATTAGCACTGTGCATATATGAATCCGGCGGGGTGAGCGCCGTGCGTTGCCCGCCAGGCAGGAGCCAATTGACGCAAGACGTGCCGGCAGCGTCTGGCTATCGTGCCGGCGAGGGTCGATGCGACATGACAGGCCGACGCATCGGCGACACGCCAATCGCTAGCGGAAGGAAGAGGAAAGCACGTCCATGAACAAGCAAAATCGGCAGGGCACGGAAACCGTAAGGATCGGCGGCGCCTCGGGCTTCTGGGGCGACAGCGGGATCGGACCGGTGCAGTTGGTGGAGAAAGGCGAGGTCGATTACCTGGTGTTCGACTACCTAGCCGAACTCACCATGTCGCTGCTGGCCGCCGCGCGGCTGAAGAACCCGGAAGCCGGCTATGCGCTGGACTTCGTCACCGGCGCCTTGCGCGCTGTACTCAAGCCTGCCCTCGCGCAGGGCATCCGTATCGTCAGCAATGCCGGCGGCGTGAACCCGCGCGCGTGCGCGGCAGCGGTGCGCAAGCTGGCCGAGGAACTGGGCGTGCCGGTGCGGGTGGCCGTGGTCGATGGCGACGACCTCCTGCCGCAGCTGGATGCGCTGCGGGAGTCCGGCGTGCGGGATATGCAGACCGGCGCCGCCATGCCCGCGCGCATCCTGACCGCCAACGCCTACCTGGGCGCCGTGCCGATCCGGGCCGCGCTGGATGCCGGCGCCGATATCGTGATCACGGGGCGCTGCGTGGACAGCGCGGTGACGCTCGGCGTGCTGATGCATGAGTTCGGCTGGGAGCCGGGGGCGTACGACCTGATGGCGGCGGGCAGCCTGGCTGGACACATCATCGAGTGCGGCTGCCAGGCCACCGGCGGCCTGCACACCGACTGGGAGCAGGTGCCGGACTGGGCCAACATCGGTTATCCGGTGGTGACCTGCCGTTCCGACGGCACCTTCCTGGTCGGCAAGCCGCCCGGCACCGGAGGGTTGGTGAATCCCGCCACGGTCGGCGAGCAGATGCTGTACGAGATCGGCGATCCGGCCGCCTACCTGTTGCCCGACGTGATCTGCGACTTCACGGGCGTCACGCTGCGCCAGGCCGGCCCGGACCTGGTGGAGGTGCAAGGCGCCAGGGGCCGCGCGCCTACCGCCAGCTACAAGGTGTCGGCCACATATGCGGACGGCTACCGCTGTTCGGCGCAACTGACCATCGTCGGCTTCGACGCCGTGCGCAAGGCGCGGCGCAGCGGCGAGGCTTTCCTGGAGCGCAGCCGCGCCTTGCTGGCCCGGGCCGGGCTGCCGGACTTCACCGAGACCCGGCTGGACGTGCTGGGCACCGCCGCGTCCTTTGGCCCGCACGTGCCGCAGCCGCCGTTGTTCGAGGCCGTGATGTGGCTGGCGGTGGCCCACCCGGACAAGCGCGCGCTGGAACTGTTCGCCCGCGAGATCGCGCCGGCTGGCACGTCGTGGTCGCCCGGCACCACCGGGGTGGGCGGGCGGCCTTCCGTCAGCCTGGCCATCAAGCAGTTTCCCTTCCTGGTGCCAAAGACGATGGTCCGGCCCGCCGTCTGGCTGGACGAACAGCCGCTGCCGTTGCCGGCGGCGTTCGTCCCCGGAGACGAAGCCCAGGCCAGCCCGGCCTCCGGAAACGGGGCTGCCACCGCATCCTCCGCGTTCGCCCCGGCGGAGCCCGGCGGAGACTGGGTCGAAGTCCCGTTGATCAGGCTGGCCTATGGCCGCAGCGGCGACAAGGGCGATTTCTCCAACATCGGCATCATCGCGCGCGATGCCGCCTATCTGCCGCTGATCGCGGGGCAACTCAGCGAGGCCGCGGTGGCCGCGTTCCTCGCCCATAACGTGAAGGGCAGGGTGACGCGCTATTTCCTGCCCGGCATCGGCGCCTTCAACTTCCTCTGCGAGCAGGCGCTCGGCGGGGGCGGCATGGCCTCGCTGCGCAACGACCCGCTGGGCAAGGGGATGGGGCAGGTCTTGCTGGCGATGCCGGTGCGGGTCCCGCCCGGGCTGGCCAGGGCACTGGGAGCATGAGCCAGTCCGCGGGCCATGCGGGCATCGGGATAAACCCCATCGGAGCGCTGTTCGGCCGGCTTCGCTGGCATGATGCTGGAGGTGCGGGAAGCCGCGGTGCGGCTGCCGGAGCCCGCGCCTTCTTGCCGAACCAGGTGCCAGCCGTCAGTCAATCGCGGCGCCGCGAACAGTGAGACCAGATGCCGCCACTCTTGGAATGCAAGCGGGATACCCCGGCCCGGTCCTGCGACCGTCCGAGCGGAAGTTTCATGTGGATCGACCCCGACCGCGTGCTCTACGTCGGCCTGCTTGGCGCGCCGTCGGTGCGCTCCATCGGCGCCATCCTGCTGTATGTGGCGCTGGACGCGCCGTTTCGCCTGAGCGTTGCGCAGGGTGGGTGGGAGACGGCCGAAATTGCATTCGTGCCGCCCTATGTGCCGCACCGCATCGCGTCGGACAGCCGCACTCTCTGCGGCTTCCTGATCGAGCCCGAGACCGTCGATATGTCAGGCTTGCCCGCGCTGCTGCGCGGCCCCGGCGGCGCGCTGGCCGCGCCCCGCCTGGCCCAGCATGCGCGCGACCTGATCGCCCAGTTGCGCGGCATGCACCGGCCGGAACTGGATCCCCGCCTGCTGGATACGCTGTTGCTGGGGGAGCCGCTGCCGCCGCGCGCACTCGACCCCCGTATCGATGCGGCGGTGCGGCAAATCAAGAGCGATCCGGGGAGCCGCAGCGCGGCCACCGATCATGCGCGCGATGCCAACCTGTCGTTCTCGCGTTTCCTGCACCTGTTCAAGGAGGAAGTCGGTACGCCGTTCCGCACCTTCCGTACCTGGAAACGCGCCCGCAGCCTGCTGCACTACGTCACGCAGGAGGCCAACCTGGCGGAAGTCGCGCTGGATACGGGCTATCCGGATTCCACCCATTTCAGCCATTCCATCCGCCGTGTCTACGGCCTCAAGCCGCGGGACATCTTTGCCGGTTCGCGCAAGCTGGCGCTGCATGGGCTGCCGCCGCTGACAGCCTGCCGCCCGCTGTAGGCCGGCGGCGACCAGTTGGCGCAAGATCGCCGGGGCGCCTTGCGTCACAATGGCGGCCAACGACAATCAGCCCGTCAAGGGCAGCGGGATACCACCCCATGAAAGAGACCTGCCAGGACCTGCTGGCCGAATACAACGAGTTGCACGCGCTTGCCGCCTCGCTCAGCCCCGCGCAATGGCGCCAGCCCAGCGCCTTCCATGACTGGAGCGCGTGGGACGAGATTGCCCACCTGTGCTATTTCGACCAGACCGCGCTGCAGTCCGCCACCGATCCGGAAGCCTTCCTGCGTGACGCGCAGGCGCTCAACACGCTGATGGCGGCGGGCGGGCATATCAGCGCTGTGGCGCGGGAAGTCTACGGCCACCTCGACGGGCCGGCACTTCTGGCGTATTGGCAGCCCGTGTACGAGCGGCTGGTGCAGACCCTTGCCGCGCTCGATCCCAAAGCGCGCCTGCCCTGGTACGGGCCGCCCATGAGCGCACGCAGCTTTGCCACTGCGCGGCTGATGGAGACCTGGGCGCATGGCCAGGATGTCTGGGACACGGCGGGCCGGGCGCGCGCGCCCACGGCCCGCCTGAAGCATATCGCGCATATCGGCGCCACCACCTATGGGTGGACCTTCGTCAATCGCGGCGAGCCGGTGCCGGGGCCGGCGCCGTACGTGGAACTCAGCGCGCCCGATGGCGGGCAATGGACCTGGAACGAACCCCAGCCGGACAATTTCGTACGCGGCAGCGCGGAGGATTTCTGCCTGCTGGTCACTCAGCGCCGCCACCTGGACGACACCCGGCTGCGGTACAGCCCGGGCCCGGCGCAACGATGGCTGGCGCAGGCACAGTGCTTCGCGGGGCCACCCGCCACCGGACCGGCCGCCGGCACGCGTGTATTGCGCACGGCGCCCGCGGAGTGAACGGGTTCGCACTACCGCAGTGCGTGGCGGCCGGCGAACCGCTCACGCTGGCACTGGCCGCCGGGATCGATTCGGCCCTGCGTGCCCTCAGCGTGGACCCGGCCGAAACCTGCCTGTCCGAACACGCCTTCGCCAACCTGTATCTGTTCCGGCAAGCCCACGCCTACCGGTACTTTGGCGGCCGCTATCCGCATATCAGCGGCCTGACCTATGACGGCGCGCGCCACGCGCTGCCGCTGTTCGATCTCGCCACGGCGCCGCGCCACGTCCTGCAGGCGCTGCTTTGCGAGCACCATTGTTTCTATCCGCTTTCCTCGGCCCAGATGGCGCGCCTCGATCCCGCCGTCTTCACCGGGAACGAAGCGCGTGCCGACGCCGACTATCTCTATCCGGCCGCCAACTTTGCGGGCTATCGCGGCACCACCCTGGCCAAGAAGCGCAACCTCATGAAGCAACTGCTGGCCGCGCATGCCGTCACCGCGCGGCCCTACCACGCCGGACTCGCCCGGAAAGCCCTCTCCGTGCACGAAGGATGGATGCACGCCAGGCACAAGGCCCAGGGCGAGGCCGATGACGCGCCGTGCGGCGAGGCCTTGCTGCACGCCGGTGCGCTGGGGCTGGAAGGCTTCTTGTACGAAGTGGCCGGGCAACCGGTGGGCTTCTTGCTGGCGCAGGAGATCCGCCCGGCGGTCTTCGCCATGCGCTTTGCCAAGGGCCTGGTGGCTTTCAAGGGCATCTACCAGTACATGTTCCACCATTTCTGCACGGCCTTCGCCCGCCCGGTGGCATGGCTGAATTTCGAGCAGGACTTGGGGTTGGAAAACTTCCGGCAGACCAAGCTTTCGTATGCGCCCGGCGCCTTGCTGCCGAAGTACCGGGTGCGGCTGCGCGCGGACTGAATGGCGGCCGCTGGCCGGTTTGCGCTGGTTCTGAAACCGCGCCCCCAAAGGCCCGAAGCAGCACAGCCAGTTCTCGCAAGACCGTACCGCCTCCCACCCCTACCATGACTTCACACCGGCGCACTGCCGCCTCGAGCAACGTGAAACCCACATGGCAAATATCGAATCCAGACTCTCCGCCGGCAGCGAAGCATTCCAGGCCAACCGCGCCGGCATGCTAGCCCTGCTGGAACGTATCCGCGCCTTCGAACAGCGTGCCGCCAATACGTCCGCCGGATCGCGCGCGCGCTTCGAGAAGCGCGGGCAGTTGCTGCCGCGCGAGCGCCTGGCGCTGCTGCTTGACCCGGGCGCACCGTTCATCGAACTGTCGTCGCTGGCCGGGCTGGGGCTGGACAACCCCGACCTGGACAAGAGCGTACCCGGCGGCGGCCTGATCGCCGGCATCGGCTTTGTATCGGGCCTGCGCTGCATGATCAGCGCCTCGGACGCCGGCATCAACGCCGGCGCCTTGCAGCCCAAGGGGCTGGACAAGCAACTGCGCGCGCAAGAACTCGCGCTCGAAAACAAGCTGCCGTACGTGCAACTGGTAGAGAGCGCCGGCGCCAACCTGATGACCTACAAGGTCGAGGATTTCGTGCGCGGCGGCAACCTGTTCCGCAACCTGGCGCGCCTGTCGGCGGCCGGCCTGCCGGTGGTGACGGTGACGCATGGCTCCTCCACCGCCGGCGGCGCCTACCAGACCGGTTTGTCGGACTACATCATCATGGTGCGGGGCCGTTCGCGCGCGTTCCTGGCCGGGCCGCCGCTGCTGATGGCGGCCACCGGCGAGGTAGCCACCGAGGAGGAACTGGGCGGCGCGGTGATGCATACCTCGGTTTCCGGCCTGGGCGACTACCTGGCCGAAGACGACCGCGATGCGCTGCGGATTGCGCGCGAGATCCTGGGCAAGATCGACTGGAACCGCGACCAGCCCGCCGCCGCGCCGCGCGCGTTCAAGCCGCCGCGCTACGACGCCGAGGAACTGCTCGGCGTGATGCCGATGGACCACAAGCGCCCCGTCGACATGAAGGAGGTGATCGCGCGCATTGCGGACGATTCCGACTTCCTTGAATTCGGCGAGAACTATGGCGGCGCCACCGTGTGCGGCCATATCAAGATCGAAGGCTGGCCGCTGTGCATCATCACCAACAACGGCCCCATCGATCCCGCCGGCGCGACCAAGGCCACCCACTTTATCCAGGCCTGCTGCCAGTCGCGCACGCCCATCCTCTACCTGAACAACACCACCGGCTTCATGGTGGGCCGCAGCTACGAGGAAGCCGGCATGATCAAGCACGGCTCCAAGATGATCCAGGCGGTGAGCAACGCCACCGTGCCGCAGATCACCATCTACTGCGGCGCCTCGTTCGGCGCGGGCAACTATGGCATGTGCGGGCGGGGCTTCCATCCGCGCTTCTGCTTCTCCTGGCCCAATGCCAAGACCGCGGTGATGGGCGGCGAACAGGCGGCCCGCACCATGGCCATCGTCACGGAGGCCGCCATGAAGCGCAAAGGCGGGGAGGCTGACTCCGACCAGCTTGAGGCGTTGCAGAAGGGCATCGTGGAGCGCTTCGACCGCCAGATGAGCGTGTTCGTCACCAGCGCCCATGTGCTGGACGATGGCGTGATCGACCCGCGCAATACGCGTGCGGTGCTGGCCAATGTGCTGGCCGTCTGCCGCGAGGGCGACGCCAGGACACCGCAACCCATGCAATTCGCCGTGGCGCGGCCCTGACCTGAAGGCCACGGCCCCATCCGGAACATAAGACAAGAACACAGAGAACAGAGAACGGAGACCCGAGACATGCAACTCACCCCCGAACACGAGGCGCTGCGCGCCACCATCAAGCGCTTTATCGCCGAGCAGATCAATCCGTACGTGGATGCCTGGGAAGAGGCCGAGATCTTCCCGGCGCATGAAGTCTTCCGCAAGATGGGCGAGCTTGGCCTGCTGGGCCTGTCCAAGCCGGAGGAGGATGGCGGCATGGGCCTCGATTACTCCTACAGCGCGGTGCTGGCTGAGACGCTGTCCGATATCAACTGCGGCGGCGTGCCGATGGCCATCGGCGTGCAGACCGACATGGCCACGCCGGCCCTGGCCCACCACGGCAGCGCGGAGTTGCGCCGCGAATTCCTGGCACCCGCGATCCGCGGCGAGTACGTGGCCTGCCTGGGCGTCTCGGAGGTGGGCAGCGGCTCCGACGTGGCCTCGATCAAGACCACGGCGCGGCGCGACGGCGACGACTACATCATCAACGGCGGCAAGATGTGGACCACCAACGGCACCCAGGCGGATTTCTGCTGCGTGCTGGCCAATACGTCGGACGGGGCCCCGCACCGCAACAAGACGCTGATCGTGGTGCCAATGAAGACCCGGGGCGTCTCGGTGGCCAAGAAGATCCGCAAGATCGGCATGGACTCGTCCGATACCGCGCAGCTTTACTTCGACGATGTGCGCGTGCCGCAGCGCTACCGCATCGGCCAGGAAGGCATGGGCTTTACCTACCAGATGGAGCAGTTCCAGGTGGAGCGGCTGTGGGGTGCCCTGAGCTCATGCAGCCGGTGCGCCAAGGCCATCGACCTCACCATCGAGTACACCCGCGAGCGCAAGGCCTTTGGCCGCTCCATCCTGGACAACCAGTGGGTGCACTACACCCTGGCCGAACTGCAGACCGAGGTGGAAGCGCTGCACGCGCTGTGCTGGCGCGCCGTGGAGATGATGGTGCGGGGCGAGGATGCCACGCGCCTGGCCACCATGGCCAAGCTCAAGGCGGGCCGGCTGTCGCGCGAGGTAGCGGATCGCTGCCTGCAGTTCTGGGGCGGCATGGGCTATGTGCTGGAAAGCCCGATCTCGCGCATTTTCCGGGACGGGCGGCTCACCTCCATCGGCGGCGGCGCCGACGAGGTCATGATGCAGATCCTGTGCAAGTTCATGGGGACGTTTCCCCAGGCGAAGTAAGCGTTCAAAGCTAAAGACCAGAACAGGCCACCATGAAGCAGCCCACGCCATTCCACAAGATCCTGATCGCCAATCGCGGCGAAATCGCCCTGCGCGTGATGCGCAGCGCCACCGCGCTGGGCTACCGCACGGTGGCGGTCTACTCCAGCGCCGACGCCGATGCGCGGCATGTCCACGAGGCCGGCCAGGCGGTGCATATCGGCGAGGCGCAGCCGGCGCAATCCTACCTGCGCATCGACGCCATCATCGAGGCCGCCAGGCGTTGCGGCGCCGATGCGGTGCATCCCGGCTACGGCTTCCTGGCCGAGAACGCCGCCTTCGCGCGGGCCTGCCGCGAGGCGGGGCTGGTGTTTATCGGCCCGTCCGCCGAGTCCATCGTGGCGATGGGCAACAAGGCCGGCGCCAAGCGCCTGATGATGGCGGCCGGCGTGCCCTGCATCCCCGGCTACCAGGGCGAAGACCAGGATGAAGCGCGCCTGTGCGCCGAAGCCGGCCGCATCGGCTTTCCGGTGATGATCAAGGCCACGGCGGGCGGAGGCGGGCGCGGCATGCGGCTGGTGCCCGATGCGCGGTCGTTCCCCGAATTGCTGCGTAGCGCGCGCTCGGAGGCGCAGGGCGCCTTCGGCGATCCGGAGGTGATTCTGGAGCGGGCCGTGATCGAACCACGCCATATCGAGATCCAGATCCTGGCCGACCGTTATGGCAACGCCATCCACCTGGGCGAGCGCGACTGCTCGGTGCAGCGGCGCCACCAGAAGCTGATCGAGGAAGCGCCATCGCCGGCGGTGAGCCCCGAGTTGCGGGCCCGCATGGGCGCCACCGCCGTGGCCGCCGTCAAGGCGATCGGCTATGAAGGCGCCGGCACGCTGGAGTTCCTGCTGGACCGCGACGGTAATTACTACTTCATGGAAATGAACACGCGGCTGCAGGTGGAGCATCCCGTGACGGAGGCGATCACCGGCCTGGACCTGGTGGCGCTGCAATTGCGGATCGCCGCCGGCGAGCCGCTGCCGCTGGCGCAGGAAGATGTAACCTTCTCCGGCCACGCCATCGAAGTGCGGCTGTGCGCCGAAGACGCCGACCGGGGCTTCATGCCGCAAAGCGGCGCCATTGCGTTGTGGCAGGCGCCGGCCGCCTTGCGGGTGGAGCATGCGCTGGGCAGTGGCGCGGCGATTCCGCCTTACTACGACTCCATGATCGCCAAGCTGGTCAGCCACGGCGGCACGCGCGACGAAGCCTGCCGCAAGCTGTCCCGCGGACTGGAAGACCTGGTGGCGCTCGGCGTGACCACCAACCAGGTATTCCTGGGCCGCTGCCTGGCGCATCCGGCCTTTGCCGCGGGCGAAGCCACCACGGCCTTCATCGGCCAGCACCAGGATGCGCTGTTGCGGCCCGACGCGCCGCTGCGCCGGCGTGCGGCCGCGCTGGCCGCGCTGCTGCTGTACGAGACTTCCCCCGAGCGTCAGCCCGGAGCGCCCGCCGCCAGCCTGGCGCCGACGCTGCCGATCGGCCTGCGCTACCGGCTCGACGGGGCGGAGCATCAGGCCACGCTGGCGTTCGGCGGCGGCAATCGCTTTGAAGTCGCCATGGGCGAAACACGTTTCGCCTTCGAGACCCTTGCGCTGGGCGAGCATGCCGTGCGGTTCCGCTGCGACGGCGTGGTCGAGAGCGCGGACTTCCATCGCGACGGCAACACGCTGCTGCTGCAATACCAGGGCGCGCCGCTGCGCGTCGAGGACCATACGCGGGCGGCGGCCGCGCGGGCCGGCGAAGCCGCCGGCGATGGCAAGCTGCGCGCCTCGATGAACGGCCGGGTGGTCAATGTCATGGTTGCCACCGGCGACCAGGTCGAAGCCGGCCAGCCCATGGTGACGCTGGAAGCCATGAAGATGGAGCATATCCACGTGGCGCCCGCTGCCGGGCGGGTCGGCGCCGTGCATGTGCAGATCGGCGACCAGGCCGCGGCCATGCGCGTGATCGCGGAGATCGAGTTCGCGGCGACGCCGGCTGAGCCGGTGAAGGCAGCCGCTTGAACCGCCTCTGCCTCTTCCTTCTCCTTTTCCCGAACACAGACACAGCCTATCCGGCGGAGCACCATGAGCGAATCGGAAACCCCAGCCGTCCTGCATGAAAAACGCGGCGCCGCGTTCTGGATCACCATCAACCGGCCCGACAAGCGCAACGCCATCAACAAGGAAGTGGTGGACGGCATCCGCGCCGGCTACCGGGCGGCTCACGCCGATCCGGCCATCCGCGCCATCGTACTCACCGGCGCCGGCGACAAGGCCTTTTGCGCCGGTGGCGACCTGCAACCGGGCAAGGGCTTTGCCTTCGACCTGTCGCGGCCTAATGTGGACTACGCCGACATGCTGCGCGAGGCGCAGCAGGCCACGCTGCCCAGCATCGCGCGGATCAACGGCACCTGCATGGCAGGCGGCATGGGACTGCTGTGCATGACGGACATGGCGGTGGCCGCCGACAACGTGCTGTTTGGCCTGCCCGAAGTCAAGGTAGGGGTGTTCCCGATGCAGGTGCTGAGCCTGCTGCAGACGCTGGCGCCACCCCGGCTGGTGCGCGAATGGTGCATCAGCGGCGAGCCGTTTTCCGCCGCCGAGGCCAAGGCCGCCGGGCTGGTCAACCACCTGGCCGCGCCGGGCGAGCTGGACGCCCGGACCGAATGGCTGATCGCCCGCGTGGCCGACAAGTCGCCCACTGCGATACGGCGCGGCAAGTACGCCATGCAGGCGATGGCGTCGATGAGCTTCGCGGAGGGCATCGCCTATACCGAAAGCCAGATCGCGCTGCTGGCCATGACCGAAGATGCCCGCGAAGGGCTGGCCGCCTTCAACGAGAAGCGCAAGCCGGTCTGGACGGGGAAGTAGACCGCGAAGCAGATCGGGCAAATCGACGGGTAATCCGGGCGCCGGGCAGGGAAGGGCGCGCCGGTTGCCAGGTATTTGAGGAACGGGAGCCGAATATGAACGCAGCATCGTCCTTGCATCCGGCCCTTGCCGGCGCAATCCATGACAACAGCGACAGCGCGGCCATGCTGGCGCCCGGCATGGCGGAATGGCTGCGCCGCCGCGCCGCGCGCAGTCCGGACCGCCCGGCGCTGACCTGCGCGGGACGGACCTGGACTTACGCCGGACTGGTGGCGGACGTGGAACGGATGGCTGCCGTGCTGGCGGCCGGCGGCATAGGCCGTGGCCAGCGCGTGGGCTACCTCGGCCTGAACGATCCGCTGTTCCTGGTGACGCAGTTCGCCTGCGGCTGGCTGGGCGCCATCTTCGTGCCGCTCAATTTCCGGCTGACCGGCCCGGAACTGGCGTATATCCTCAACGATGCCGGCGTGCATACGCTGTTTGCCGACGAAGACCATGCCGGCCTGATCGACGAGGTGCGCGCGGGCCTGGAATGCCGGCGCTACCTGCGGCGCACCATGGCGCCGGGCTGGGAGGCACTGGTGCCGCTGATGACGCAGGCCAACGCCGCACCGCCGCCGGCTTCCACCCACCCCGATGAAGTGGCCGCGGTGATGTACACCTCGGGCACCACCGGCCATCCCAAGGGCGCCATGCTGACGCACGGCAACTTCTGGGCCAATAACCTGAACGTGATGATGATGAGCGACCTCGCCAGCAGCGATGTCGCGCTCAACTTCGCTCCGCTGTTTCACGTTGGCGGCATGTGCTGCGTGAGCTTGCCCATCCTGATGGCGGGCGGCCACCTTGTGCTGCAGCGCAGCTTCGATCCGGCCGGCGTGATGCAGGCGGTGGCCGAGCATCGCGTGACGGTGAGCTTCGCCGTGCCCGCCATGCTGCTGTTTGTCAGCCAGCACCCGGATTTCGAACGGGCCGATCTGTCCAGCCTGCGGGGCATCTCGGTGGGCGGCGCGCCCATGCCCGAGCCGTTGTTGCGGCTGTTCGTTGCGCGCGGCATCCCCGTCAACCAGGGCTACGGGCTGACCGAGACCGCCGCCGCGACCACCTTCCTGGACCCCGGGCGCGCGCAGGACAAGCTCGGCTCCTGTGGCACGCCGGCCATGCTGACTGAAGTCAGCATCCGCGATTTCGAGGGCAGGCTGTTGACCGAACCCCACGCGCGCGGCGAGATCTGCGCGCGTGGCGGCAATATCATGAAGGGCTACTGGAACCGCCCGGACGCCAGCGCCGCAGCGTTCTACGAAGGCGGCTGGTTCCGTACCGGCGACGTTGGCTATGCCGACGAAGAAGGCTTCTACTATGTCTGCGACCGCCTCAAGGACATGGTCATCACCGGCGGCGAGAACGTCTACCCGGCTGAGGTGGAGAGCGTGCTGTACGAGCATCCCGCCATTGCGGAAGTCGCCGTGATCGGTGCGCCCGATCCGCGCTGGGGCGAGCACGTGGTCGCCGTGGCGGCGCTCAAGCCGGGGGCCAGCCTGACGCTGGATGAACTGCAGGCCTTCGCGGAGCCGCGGCTGGCGCGCTACAAGCTGCCGCGTGCGTTGAGGGTGGTGGCGGCGTTGCCGCGTAATCCAACGGGGAAGGTGTTGAAGGTGCGGTTGAGGGAGATGGGATTGGAGTAGGGGGGGTGGCCCATGGTGGGGGGGGGTCTGCTGCTTCTTTCGCTGATTCTTTGTGCGGCGTTGGTTTTTGGACCCAAGTGCGTACGACATCCCCCTGCGGGGGACGCCGGTCACTCTTCTTTGCTTCGGCAAAGAAGACTAACGAGAAGAAAGCCGACCCTGCCGGGAGCAGAGCAATCAGGCTCTCGAATATCAATGATTTCGTCGTACGGCCCGGAGTGCCGGCGGGCTTCTGCCGGTACCGGCTTGACTGGCCACGATCCTGCCAGCTTCCGGGATTCGTGGTGCGGCCCCCGGTAGCAGACATCACTTGCTTCAAGCCGTCTGTCGCTCGCGTAGTGGCCGGCCACGAAGTTGCAGGCGCACCGGTTCCGTCGTGGGCGCGGTGGCACCGGATTGATATGCCCAAGACCGTGACCACCGCGCCCGCCCCACCACGAAACCATTGACGGGCGATGTGTCGTGATGGCGCGCACCGGTAACGGCAGATGGTCGAACGCTCACCGCACACGAGGTCAGGGGCTGTACCACGTAACCCATGGGTCATGCAGAAGCGACGTCCTTTGGGCCGGTGGGATCCGCCAGCCAGCACCTTGGGCCTGACGACGAAACCACCGACGCCCAATAGCCTGATTGCTCTGCCCCCGGCAGGGTCGGCTTTCTTCTCGTTAGTCTTCTTTGCCGAAGCAAAGAAGAGTGACCGGCGTCCCCCGCAGGGGGATGTCGTACGCACTTGGGTCCAAAAACCAACGCCGCTCAAAGAATCAACGACCAACCCGCAAAGCACAAGGCGCATTCGCCCCACCAGACCAGAACCATCTGAACTCGGCTAGGAAATTTCGCAAGAAGAAGATCTCGCAAAAGGAAGAGGAACACCCAATGGCAGGACCAACCATCGACTTCTGGCAAGCCCGCTTCGAATCCGGGCAAACCCCTTGGGAACGCGAAGCCGCCAGCCCGCAACTGGCGCACAGCGCCAGCCGCGTTATCCATGGGTAATCCCCAATCCATATACAGCCAGTCAACACAAGAGCCACACCGGTAGTTTTGTTACGGTGGCACCAGTCGCATCAGTCGCAACACGGCGAAGCGCAAGACGGCACGTGCCGCACCCGATGCCATCGGGCGCGCGTGACCCACCCAATTCCGAGATCGACCCCGGCCACCCGCACACCGCGCGCGGCAAGGGGCGGCCGGCACAGGAGACAAGATTGGAGATCCTGCAATTGACGATCTCGGGCATCGCGCTGGGCTGCATCTACGCGCTGATCGCCCTGGGCTTTGTGCTGATCTACAAGGCCACCGAGACCGTGAACTTTGCCCAGGGCGAGTTCATGATGCTCGGCGCCTTCGCCGGCGTGGTGCTGACCATGCTCGGCCTGCCCCTGCTGCTGGCGGTGCCGCTGACGGTGGCGGGCATGGCCGGCTTCGGCATGCTGGTGGAACGCCTGGCGATTCGCCCCATCCTCGGCCAGCCGCAGTTCACGGTAGTGATGCTCACCATCGGCATGGGCTACGTGATGCGCGGCCTGATCACCATGGTGCCGGGCATCGGCGCCGGCACGCATACCCTGCCGGTGCCTTACCAGGGCATGGTATGGCGCACCGGCGGGCTGGTGCTCAGCGTGGAGCAGGTGGCGGTCATCGGCGTCACCGCCGCGCTCTGCGTGGTGCTGTACCTGGTGTTCCGCTACAGCCGCATCGGCGTGGCCATGCAGGCCAGCTCGCAGAACCAGCTGGCCGCCTATTACATGGGCATTCCGGTACGGCGGCTGAATGGGCTGGTGTGGGGGCTGTCGGCTTCGGTGGCGGCCATCGCCGGCCTGCTGCTGGCGCCCATCACCTTTGTCCACGCCAGCATGGGCATGCTCGGCCTCAAGGCATTCCCCGCCGCGGTGGTTGGTGGCTTCGGCAGCCTGCCGGGCGCGATCGTGGGTGGGCTGGTGATTGGGGTGGTGGAGTCGCTGGCGGGCTTCTACCTGCCGGAAGGCTTCAAGGATGTGGCGGCCTATGTGGTGGTGCTGGTCATGCTGGTGATCAAGCCCAACGGCCTGTTCGGCGAGAACCTGCGTAAAAAGGTGTAGAAACGCGATGCGATTCCTGTTCAAGACCGACTATCGCCAGGACCTCAGCCTGGCAAGGCACTCCGGCCACGTGTTCTGGTATGGCTTGCTGCTGGTTTGCCTGCTGATCGCGCCGGGCTGGGCCAGCAGCTACTGGATCGCGCAGCTTGGCTTCGTGCTGATCTACGCCATTGCGGGGCTGGGCCTGATGGTACTGTCCGGGTACACCGGGCTGCTGTCGATCGGGCATGCGGCATTCCTGGGCGTTGGCGCATATGCGCAGGCCTGGCTGACCAGCCACGGCGTGCCCTTCGTGCCGGCCTTGCTGGCGGCGGGGGCGCTGTCGGCGCTGGCGGGCGTGGTGGTGGGGCTGCCGGCGCTGCGGGTCAAGGGCATCTACCTGGCCATCGCGACGCTGGCCTTCGGGCTGATCGTCGAGGAAGTCCTGGCGCGCTGGGACAGCGTGACCGGCGGCAATGCGGGGCTGCCGGTGGCCGCGCCGCAA
The DNA here is from genome assembly GCF_056398185.1 of Cupriavidus sp. 05L310. Taxonomy (NCBI): domain Bacteria; kingdom Pseudomonadati; phylum Pseudomonadota; class Betaproteobacteria; order Burkholderiales; family Burkholderiaceae; genus Cupriavidus; species Cupriavidus sp. 05L310. Next base: position 24,356 of record NZ_JBFTOX010000057.1, on the reverse strand, counting down.
CTGTTCAGCTACGTGCTGGAGGGGCCGGTGGCGTTCTACTACCTGGCGCTGGCGGTTTGCCTGCTGGCTACGCTGGCGGTGCTCAACCTGCTGCGCAGCGCCACCGGGCGGGCGTTCATCGCCATCCGCGATTCCGAGATCTCCGCGCAGAGCATGGGTATTCACCTGGCGCGCTACAAGACATTGTCATTTGCGCTGTCCGCCGCGCTGGTCGGCATCGCGGGAGCGCTCTACGCACACAAGCTGCGCTATATCTCGCCCGAGCAGTTCGGCATCGCCCAGTCGATCGACCTGTTGCTGCTGGTGGTGGTGGGCGGCCTGGGCTCGGTGCACGGCGCCTTCCTCGGTGCGATCTTCCTGATCGTCATGCCGCAGACGATCGTGCTGGCCAAGGATTTCCTGCCGCCGGCCATCGCGCAGGCCAGCGGGCTGCAGGCGCTGGTGTACGGGACGGTGCTGATGGCATTTGTCCTGTTCGAGCCGCTAGGGCTGTATGGGCGCTGGTGCAAGATCCGTACTTACCTGGAACTGTTCCCCTTCTATCGCCAGGGCATGTTCCGGCGCCAGAAGGCGTTCCAGCGCTCCGAGCGCCTGAAATAAGGAGGCCGGCACCATGACAGACACTCTTCTCAGCGTGCGCGACCTGTCGGTCCGCTTTGGCGGCGTGCTGGCGCTCAACGGCGTGAGCTTCGATGTCCGGCGCGGTGAGGTCTTTACACTAATCGGCCCCAACGGGGCCGGCAAGACCACGGTGTTCAACCTGATCAGCCGCATCTATCCGCCCACCAGCGGCGAGATCCTGTGGCAAGGCGAGGTGCTGACACAGTTGCCGCCGCACGCGATCGCCGCGCAGGGCATCGCGCGCACTTTCCAGAATATCGAGCTGTTCGAGCACGCCACGGTGCTGCAGAACCTGCTGATCGGCCATCACACGCATCGCGCCGCCGGGTTCTGGGCCGACCTGCTGTTCACGCCCGCAGCGCGCCGTTCGGAACTGGCCGCGCGCCACAAGGCTGAAGAAATGATCGAGCTGCTGGACCTGCAGGCACACCGCGATGCGCTGGTGGCGGGCCTGCCTTACGGCGTGCGCAAGGTGGTGGAACTGGCGCGCGCCCTGTGCAGCGGCCCGCGCCTGTTGCTGCTCGACGAGCCGTCCTCCGGACTGAATGTGGAAGAGACCGAGGACATGGCCTGGTGGATCCGCGACATCCAGAGCGAACTGGGCATCACCGTGCTGATGGTGGAGCACGACATGAGCCTGGTATCACGCGTGTCGGACCGGGTGCTGGCGATGAACCAGGGCCAGGTGCTGGCGCAGGGCACGCCGGCCGAGGTGCAGGCGCAGCCCGGCGTGATCGAGGCTTACCTGGGCACGGTGGACGACGTGGCCTCACTGCGGAGGGCGGCATGAACCTGATGGAAGGCACGGACAAGATGCGCGAGATCCAGGATGCCCCCGTGCTGGCGCTGGCCAACGTGGAAAGCGCATACGGGCCGGTCAAGGCGATCCGCGGCGTAAGCCTGGCGGTGCAGCGCGGCAGCATCGCCACCGTGCTGGGCGCCAATGGCGCCGGCAAGACCACCATCCTCAAGACCATTTCCGGCGTGCTCGACCCGACCCGCGGCAGCATCGCCTTCAAGGGCGAGAGCATTGCCGCGATGGACCCGGCGCAGATCGTGCGGCGCGGTCTGAGCCATGTGCCCGAGGGACGCGAGGTATTCCCGCTGCTGTCGGTACGGGACAACCTGCTGATGGGCGCCTATACGCGGCGCGACCGCGACGGCGTGGCGCGCGACATGGAGGCGGTCTACGGCTACTTCCCGGTGCTGCGCGAGCGCGCCGGCCAGGACGCAGGCCTGCTGTCGGGCGGCCAGCAGCAGATGCTGGCGATCTCGCGAGCGCTGATGGCGGCGCCCGAATTGATCCTGCTCGACGAGCCGAGCCTTGGCCTGTCGCCCAAGCTGACCAAGGACATCTTCGACATCGTGGTGCGCATCAACCGCGAGCGCGGCACCACCATCCTGCTGGTGGAGCAGAACGCCAACATGGCGCTCAACGCGGCGGACTACGGCTACGTGCTGGAGAACGGCCGTATCGTGGCCGAGGACACCTGCGCCGTGCTGCGCGAGAAGGACGATATCAAGGAGTTCTACCTCGGCATGAAGGACAGCGGCGTGCGCGGCGAGCGCCGCTGGAAGAAGCGCAAGACCTGGCGCTAGCACGCGGCAAGGGCCTCTGCAACCGAAACCGATCACCCGTTTTTCCGAGAGCAACCAATGGCAATGGCGAGAGCGCACACCATGAAGCCCCTTTCCGAAGCGGCATTCGACACCCTGCCGAAAATGTTCTGGCATGGCGTGGCCGAGCGCGGCGACGCGGTCATGATGCGGCAGAAGGATCTGGGCGTCTGGCGCAGCTACCGCTGGCGCGAAGTGGGCGAGATCGTGGCCGATGTTGCCGCCGGCCTGGCCGAGCTGGGCCTGCAGCCGGGCGAGGTGGTGTCGGTGCTGTCCAACACCAACCGGGAATGGGTGTGGAGCGACCTGGGCGCCTTGACGGCCGGCGCCGTGGTAAGCGGCATCTACCCCACCGATTCGCCTGCGCAGGTGGAATACCTGTGCCACGACTCCGGCAGCGTGATGCTCTTCGTGGAAAACGAGGAGCAGCTCGACAAATACCTGGAAGTGCGCGAGCGGTTGCCACGGCTGCGCAAGGTGGTGGTCTACGACATGGAAGGGCTGGCCGGCTTCGACGACCCGGACGTGCTCAGCTTCGACGCGCTGCTGGCACTCGGCAGGCAGGTGCGGGCGCGAGAGCCGGATCTGGTAGCGCAACGGCTGGCCGCCGGCAGCGCCGATGCGCTGGCGGTGCTCGTGTACACGTCGGGCACCACGGGACGGCCCAAGGGCGCGATGCTGTCGCACCGCAATGCGCTGCGCAGCTGCCTGACGCTGCGCGAGTTCCTGCCCGCCACCACCATCGGCGAGCGCATGGCCTTCCTGCCTCTGTGCCACGTCTCGGAGCGAATCTTCGGCGAGTATTACTCGATCCTGTCCGGCGCCGTCATCAACTTCGTCGAGAACCCGGACACCATCTTCGACAATATCCGCGAGATCCAGCCCGATGCTTTCCTGGCGGTGCCGCGCGTGTGGGAGAAACTCTATTCCAGCGTCACCATCGCGGTACGCGAGGCCACCCGCCTGCAGCGCTGGGCCTATGACTGGGCCATTGCCACCGGACGGGCCCGCGTGCACGAAGACGGCCAGGCAAAGCCGCTGCCACCCGGCGCGCGCCTGAAGCTCTGGCTCGCCGATACGCTGGTACTGGGTAACGTGCGCCGCATGATGGGGCTGAACCGCGTGCAACTGGCCGTGACCGGCGCGGCGCCGATCTCGCCGGACCTGATCCGCTGGTATATGGCGCTGGGCATCGTGCTGCACGAGCTATGGGGCATGACCGAGATCACCGGCGCGGCCACCTGCAACCCGCCGGGACGGACGCGGCCGGGCAGCATCGGCATCGCCTTGCCGCATACCGAGGTGAAGATCTCCCACGAGGGCGAGTTGCTGGTGCGCGGGCCGCAGGTGTTCATGGGCTACCTGAACCTGCCCGGCAAGACCGCCGAAACGATGGTGGACGGCTGGCTGCGCACGGGCGACGTGGGCCGGGTGGACGGGCAGGGCTATTTCTATATCACCGACCGCATGAAGGACCTGATCATCACCGCCGGCGGCAAGAACGTCACGCCGTCCGAGTGGGAGAACCAGCTCAAGTTCAGCCCTTACGTAACCGACGCCGTCGTCATCGGCGATCGCCGGCCCTACCTGAGCTGCCTGGTGATGATCGACCAGGACAACGTGGAACAGTGGGCGCAGGAGCACGACGTGCACTTCTCCGACTACGGCTCGCTGTGCCGCAGCAAGGAAGTGATCGCGCTGGTGGGGCAGGAAATCGACAAGGTCAACAAGCAGTTTGCGCGGGTCGAGCAGATCAAGGCGTTCCGGCTCATCGAGACCCGCCTCGGCGCCGAGGACGAGGAACTGACCCCGACCATGAAGCTCAAGCGCAAGCTGGTCAACGACAAGTACAGCGCGCTGATCGAGTCGATGTACCTGGCCAAGGTGGCCTGAACGCAAGCGGCCCCAACAGGAGGCGCCATGAGCGATGCAGACAAAGCGGTTCCCGTCAGCCTGGTGCGGCACGGCCGCATCGGCCTGCTGTGCATCGACCATCCGCCGGTGAATGCGCTCTCGGTGGCCACGGTAGCGGCGCTGGATGCCAGGGTGGCCGCCTTCGAGGCCGATCCCTCCCTCGATGGCTTGCTGATCTGGTGCGCGGGCCGGACCTTCGTGGCCGGTGGCGACATTGCCCAGTTCGACGCGCCGGATTTCTCCGCCGCGCCTTACAACCGCATCCTGGCGCGGATTGAAGCCAGCGAACGGCTGGTGGTGGCGGCCCTGCACGGCACCGCGCTCGGCGGCGGGCTGGAACTGGCGCTGGCCTGCCATTACCGGGTGGCCTTGCCCGGCACGCGGGTCGGGCTGCCGGAGATCAAGCTGGGGCTGCTGCCGGGCTCGCTCGGTACCCAGCGGCTGCCGCGCGCCTGCGGGGCAGCGCTGGCGCTGGACCTGATGCTGAGCGGGCGCATGCTCGACGCCGAGGCGGCGCTGGCCGCCGGCATCGTCGACGCGCTGGTGCAGGGCGAGCCGCTGGCCGCGGGCCTCAACTTCCTGGAAGACCTGCTTGAGCGTCTGGCGCCGCCGCGACGCCTGTCCACACTATCCGTACCCGTGGCTGGCCTGCCCAAGGACTTCTTCCCGCAAGCCATGCAACATGCCAAGCAGCAGCGCGCGCACTATCCCGCCGCCGCGGCCATCGTGCAAGCGGTGGAAGTGGCAGCGACGCTGCCATTCGCGCAGGGCGAGGCGATGGAGGCAGCCTTGCTCACCGCCTGCGTGGCCTCGCCCGAATCGCGGGCGCTGCGGCACCTGTTCTTTGCCGAACGGCAGGCGGCCCGCGTGCCCGGCATGCCCGCGGGAGCGGCGCCGCGCGCGCTGCACACGGCAGGCGTGGTCGGCGCCGGCACCATGGGCAGCCGCATCGCCATGAGCCTGGCGGATGCCGGCTTGCCGGTGACGCTGGTGGAAGCCAGCGGCACCGCGCTGGCGAGGGGCCTGGCCTCGGTCCGCGCCCAGTACGAAGCCAGCGCGGCGGCGGGGCGCATACAGCCGGAGCAGGTCGCCAGGCGCATGGGCCTGATCGCGGGAACCCTGGACTATGCAGCGCTGGCCGGCTGCGAGCTGGTGATCGAGGCGGTGGACGAGGACATGGCGCTCAAGCAGCATGTGTGCGCCCGGCTCGGGCGCATCTGCAAGCCCGGCGCGATCATCGCCACCAACACCTCGACGCTGGATGTGGAAGTGCTGGCCGAGTCCAGCGGCCGGCCCGCCGATTTCGCCGGCGTGCATTTCCGCAATCCGGCCAATGGCGGGCGGCTGATCGAGGTGGTGCGCGGCAGCGCCACCGCGCCGGATGTGCTGGTGACGGCCATGCAGCTGGCCCGGCGGCTCGGCAAGGTGGCGGTGGTGTCGGGCGTGTGCTTCGGCTTTATCGGCAACCGCATGGCCGAAGCCTACCTGCGCGAGAGCGAGTTCCTGCTGATGGAAGGGGTAAGCCCGGCGCGGCTCGACGCCGTGATGCAAGCCTACGGCATGGCGATGGGCCCATGCCGCATGCTGGACCTGGCCGGGATCGACGTGGGCGCCAAGATCGTGCTGGAGTACGGCAAGGCCGGCGGGCTGCCGCCCGATCCCGCCTACCGCGCGGTGGTGCGCACGCTGTTCATGCTGGGGCGGCTCGGCTGCAAGAGCGGCGCGGGCTATTACCGGTATCTGGATGGGCAACCGGTGCCCGACCCCGAAGCGGAACGCATCTGCGCCGCGCTGGGGCGCGCGCACGGCATCGCCCGCCGCATGGATATCGCCGATGCCGAGATCGTCGAGCGCCTGCTCTATCCCCTGATCAACGAGGCCGCCAAGCTGCTGGAAGAGGGCGTAGCGTGCCGGCCCGGCGACATCGACATGGTGTGGACCGCCGGCTATGGCTTTCCGGATTACCTCGGCGGCCCGGTCTGGCAGGCCGACAGCATTGGCCTGCCGCGCATCGTGGCGGGACTGGAGCGCTATGCGCGGCTGCGCGGCAATCCTTACGACTACTGGGACATCTCGCCGTTGCTGGCGGCACTGGCGCGGGGCGGGCAGCACTTGTCCGGCTGGTCGGCACCGCCGGCCGCGGCCGATACGCCTGCAACGGCGGAGCAGGGCCGTCCCGCCATGCCCATCTCGTTATCGCCGGATCCGCTGGCCGGGCAAAGCCGGATCCAGTCTGGACCCAAGCCGCCGCAGAGCGTGCATTGACCAAGGCAGTCCGTCAGTTCCTATATCCATAGCGCCATAAAACAAGGAGACAACCATGATCCTGAAGACCACCATCGCCGCACTTGCCCTGGCGCTAAGCGCCGGGGCGGGCGCGCAGACCCGCGGCGTCACCGACAAGGAAATCGTGCTCGGCCTGATCACCGATATGTCCGGCCCGATCGTCAACTACGGCAAGGAATCCCGCAACGGCATGACCATGGCCGTGGAAGAAATCAACGCCCGCGGCGGCGTGCAGGGCCGCAAGCTGCGGGTGGTGGTGGAAGACAACGGCTACGAACCCAAGCGTGCCGTGCTGGCGGCGCAGAAGCTGGTCACGCAGGACGGCGTGTTCGCCATCATCGGCCACCTGGGCACCGCGCCCAATATGGCCACGCTGCCGTTCCTGGTGCAAAGCAAGGTCTTCAACTTCATGCCGCAGAGCGCCGCGCGCGACATGTATGAGCCCGCCAGCCCGTACAAGATCGCGCTGGGGCCGTCCAATTTCCTGATGTCCACCACCATCATGGATTACTTCTTCAAGCAGAAGCCCTACCAGCGGGTGGGCGCGCTGTACCAGGACGACGACTACGGGCGGGAGTCGGTGGAAGGCGTGCAGGCCTATCTCAAGGCCAGGAACATGACCCTGGTGGAGAAGGTGTCGTACAAGCGCGGCGCCACCGATTTTTCCTCGCAGATGGCGCGGCTCAAGGCGGCCAACTGCGACCTGGTGTTCAACGCCTCCACGATGCGCGAGTACATCGCCTCGGTCCAGGAAGCGCGCAAGATCGGCTTCAACCCGGTTTTCGCCGGCACCTCGGCCAATTACGCGCACCAGGTGCCATTGCTGGGCGGCAAGGCCATGGAAGGCCTGCATGCGGCGGCCTTCATCATGCTGCCCTATGCGGATGATGCAAACCCGGCGGTGCGGCAATGGGCTGCCGCCTACAAGAAGCGCTTCAATGAAGACCCGGGCGTGTACTCGATGTTCAGCTACTACGCCTACACCACCTTCGCCACCATCGCCGACAAGGCCGGGCGCAACCTGACCGCCGAGTCCTTCAACGCCGCCATGGAGTCGACCAAGCTGCCGCAAGACACGCTGGGCAACCCGGGCTTCAATGTCTCCGCCAGCAACCGCCTGAGCAACGACCGCATCCGCATCATGAAGGTGGCTGGCGACAAGTGGATTCCCGCCAGCGATCTGCTGCCGCCGCCCAAGATGAACTGAGCGCGGCGAGCCACAACGGGATGGCGATCCCCGCCGCCATGACAGGCGGCGGGTCTGGAGCAACGGACAATCGGAGACAGACATGAGCACAGCAACGGAACAGGCGCGCGAGCGCATCGGCCGCATCGCCCTGGGCGATGTGGTCCACCGCTCCGCCCGGCGCTTCGGCGCCCGGACGGCGCTGATCGAGGGCGACCATAGCCTGAGCTATGCGGCGTTGAACGCCGCCACCAACCAGTTCGCCCATTACCTGCTGGCACAGGGAATGCGCAGCGCCGAGCGTGTCGGCATGCTGTGCAACAACTCCATCGGCATGATCGTGGCGCTGCTGGGAATCCAGAAGGCGGGCATGGTGTGGGTGCCGATCAATACGGCCCTGGCGCCGGACGCGATCCAATACATCCTGGAACACGCCGAGGTCACGCGGCTGGTGGCGGACGCGTCAGTGCTGGCGCGGCCCGGCATCGCGGAACTGGTGGCGGCGCTGGGCATTCCCGTTGTGCTCCTGGAGCCCGCAGGCGAGGTGGCAGGCGACCTGGCGGGCTTGGCCGCGACGAAGTACTCCGACGCGCTGGCCGGCCAGCCGGAGGCGCTGCCCGACGTGGATATCGCCAGCGGCCAGCTGGCGCAGATCATGTACACCAGCGGCACCACCGGCCCGCAGAAGGGCGTGATGCATTCCCACGCCTCGGTGCACTCGGTGCTGTCCGCCAACCTGGTCGATACGGGCTGCGGCACGGCGCGGGAGGTCTTTACCTGCCTGCTGCCGATGTTCCACTGTGCCCAGCACGGCAATACCATGAGTGCGCTGCTAGGCGGGCACACCGTGGTGGTGGGTCGCGGCTTCGATCCCGCCCGCGTGCTGGCCGACCTGGCCCGGCACCGCGTCAGCGTCGTGGTGGCGCTGCCGATGATGTACCGGGCCATGCTGGAGCACCCGCAGTTCGCCAACACCGATCTTTCCAGCGTGCGGCTGTGCATCTACGGCATGGCGCCGTTGCCCAAGAACCTGCTGCTGCGCCTGCTGGATGCGTTCTGCCCCAACTTCGTCCTGTGCTCGGGCCAGACCGAGATGTACCCGGCGGCCACCATCTTCGAGGCGGAGGAACAGCGCAAGCGCTTCGGCGCGTACTGGGGCGTCGGCACGGTGGTCAACGAGGTGGCGGTGATGGCCGACGACGGCAGGCTGCTCGGCCCCGGCGAGCCGGGTGAGATCGTGTTTCGCGGGCCCAACGTGATGCTGGGCTATTACAAGGACCAGGAGGCGACCGCCCGCGTGCAGCGCTTTGGCTGGCATCACTCCGGCGACCTGGGCGTGCTGGACGAGGACGGGCAACTGCTGTTCCTCGACCGCATCAAGGACATGATCAAGACCGGTGGGGAAAACGTACCTTCGATCAAGGTCGAAGAAGTGCTGCTGCGCCATGCCGCCGTAGCCAACGCGGCGGTGGTAGGCCTGCCGCATGCACGCTGGGGCGAGGCGGTGACGGCGTTCGTCACGCTCAAGCCAGGCGCGGCGGTGGAGCAGGAAGAGCTGGGCGCCCACTGCAAGGCGCATCTCGGCGGCTTCGAGGTGCCCAAGGACGTGGTGCTGCTGGCCGCGCTGCCGGCGACTTCCACGGGAAAGATCCAGAAGTTCGAGTTGCGCCAGCGTTATCGGGAGCACTACGATGTGGCGGGAGCGCCGGGCTGACCAGCGCACGGTCCGGCCCCTGGCGCCACCGGGCCGGAACGCCTGGTCATAGCCACCTGACGCAAGACGCAGCCGGCTGCTCCGGCTACGCTGCTTTTTGCGCCGCGGCACGGCAGCACCGCCCGGCCAGCGTCGTCCGAAGCACCCAGACCGCACAACCAGCAGGCCTGACGACGCACCAACCGGCGCGCGGACAGCGCCCGGCAGGAGACAAAGGACATGCAGATGCAAGCACAAGGCATTGCGTGCCCGCCAGCCATGACCTTGGCGCCCGGCGCCAGGGCAGGGACCGGCAGGGTAATGTGGCTCACGCCGGAGCGGCTCTTCTACGCCGGCCTGCTGGGCTCGCCCTCGGTCCGCACCATGGGCGGCTTGCTGATTTATGTGGCTTTGCGCGCACCCATTCGCATCCGTTTCGACGGCGGGCCCTGGGCGTCCACGGAACTGGCGGTGGTGCCAGCCTATATGCCGCACTCGGTGGCCTGCGATGACCGCATGATCTGCGACCTCGGGCTAGAGGCCGAGAGCATCGACCTCGCCCGCCTGCCGTCTGTGATCCGCGGCCGGGTGGGGCCGGTGGACGATGCGGCATTCGTGCGCCACGTGCGCCAGGCCCACGCCTACCTGAGCGAGCGCGGACGGGAACTGGACCTGCAGGCGGACAGCTTCGACCAGATCTTCTTCGGCCATGCGCTGGCGCCACGCCGGCTGGACCCACGCATCGAAGCCGTGGTGCAGCGCATCCGCAACGCGCCCTCGGCCACCGCCACGGCCGAGTCCTGCGCCGCATCGGCCCATCTTTCGTTTTCGCGCTTCCTGCATTTGTTCAAGGAAGAGGTCGGCACGCCGTTCCGCAGCTTTCGTACCTGGAAACGCGCCCGCAGCCTGCTGCACTATGTCACCCAGGACTCCAATCTGGCGCATGTGGCGCTGGATACCGGCTATCCCGACTCCACGCACTTCAGCCACTCCATCCGCCAGGTCTACGGGCTCAAGCCCAGCGACATCTTTGCCGGCTCGCGCAAGCTCGCGCTGATCGGCGAGCGGGTGGCGGTGGGCGGGGGTATGCCTGGCTAGGCTGCTCCCGCAACAAGCTCGGATTTCCTGCTCCGTAACACCTGGCAACCGGGCTTTGGCACGGCTTGACAGCGGTCGATCTCGCCCCTTCCTACCCACTAAATTGGTAAAATGCAAATACCCATTAAATTGGTATTTGCAGAATACCCACACTACTCATAAAATGATTTTACGCACATAACGGGTACGCCCGGACCACCAAGATGAAACAACTGCTCTCCACCGCCGGCCAGCTAGGGCAAGTGCTGCAATCCGCACGGCGTGCGGCGAAGCTGTCCCAGACGGACCTCGCCTCGCGCCTGGGCATCAGCCAAAGCCGCGTCTCCCATATGGAGCTGAACCCCGGCAGCATCAGCGCGGATCAGTTGCTGGCGCTGGTCGGCAGCCTGGGCCTTGAGCTGGTCGTCCAGGACAAGCGCCCGGCCGGCGCCGATTCCCCGACGGTGGAGTGGTAGGCATGGGCCGCAAATCGCATGCGCGGGCGCTTTCGGTGTGGGCCAATGGCGAGCGGGTAGGGACGTGGCGCATCCCCACGCGGGGCGATATGGAATTGCAGTACGACCCCGGCTGGATCGCCTCGCCCGCCGGCCGGCCCTTGTCCCTGTCGCTCCCCTTCGGCGTCGATGCTTCCCCGCTGAAGGGCGACAGGGTGCGCAACTACTTCGATAACCTGCTGCCCGACAGCGACGCCATCCGCAAGCGCCTCGCCACTCGCTTCAAGACAGCGACCACGGAGGCCTTCGATCTGCTGGAAGCCATCGGCCGCGACTGCGTCGGCGCGGTGCAGTTGCTCGGCGAAAGCGAGCAGCCGGTGGGCCATGACCGCATCGACGGCACGCCGCAGTCTGATGCCGATATCGAAAGACTGCTGCGGCAAATGGTCGGCTCGGCCGCCCTGGGCGCACAGGGCGATGGCGACGACTTCCGCATCTCCCTGGCCGGCGCGCAGGAGAAGACTGCGCTGCTGTGGCACGGCAACCAGTGGATGAAGCCCCACGGCGCCACGCCCACCACCCACATCCTCAAGCTGCCGCTCGGGCTGGTGGGCAACAAGCGGGCCGACCTCAGCACCTCGGTCGAGAACGAGTGGCTCTGCCTGACCATCCTCGCCGCCTATGGCCTGCCGGTCGCGCACAGTGAAATCAAGACCTTCGCCAGCCAGAAGGTCCTGAGCGTGCAACGCTTCGACCGGCAACCGCACTCGTCGGGCAACTGGATCCTGCGGCTGCCGCAGGAGGACTTCTGCCAGGCGCTGGGTGTCGCTCCTCACCTGAAATACGAAGCGGACGGCGGCCCGGGCATGCGCGATATCGCGCAGATCCTGCGGCAATCGACCCACGCCGACGAAGACCTCGAGTCCTTCCTCGCCACGCAGATCCTGTTCTGGATGCTGGCGGCACCCGACGGGCATGCCAAGAATTTCAGCATCCGGTTGCTGCCCGGCGGGCGTTACCGGATGACACCGCTCTATGACGTGATGTCGATCTGGCCGGTGGTCGGCAACGGGGCGAACCAGTGGTCGTGGCACAAGGCCAAGCTGGCCATGGCGGTGGCCGGCAAGAACCGGCACTACCTGTTCAAGGACGTGCAGCGCCGGCATTTCAACGCGATGGCGCCCAAGTGTTTCCACGGCCCGGATGCCGAGGGCATGATCCAGCGGCTCATCGCGCAAACGCCGGCGGTCATCGGAAAGGTCGGCGCGGCCTTGCCGGCTGGTTTCCCGCAGAAGGTGGCGGACAGCATCCTCCAGGGGCTGGAAGCTTCCGCCAGACAGCTCGAGGCAATGCCACCTGGATAGCGGCGGGGCCGGGCACCGGCGCGCCGACCACTTTGCGCAAGACGAAGTGCGCGGCGCAGCCTATGGTCGAGGCATGCCGGCAGTGCCGCATGGAATCGCCTGCCGGTTTGTGGCCGGTTCCCATGCCACATGCCCCCGACCCCAAACGGCAGCCACGCCGGCTGCCTGCCCACTGACAGGACCCACGATGAGCCTCCTGACCCTGCCGCCGCTCGCACACTATTTCACGGCCGAGCACGAACAGTTTCGCAGCACCCTGCGCGAATTCGTCGCCCGCGAGATCTCGCCGTTTGTGAACGAATGGGATGAAGCCGGGACCTTTCCCCGCTCGCTGTACCGGCGCGCTGCCGAGATCGGCTTGCTCGGGCTGGGGTACCCGGAGCGCTTCGGCGGCACGCCCGGCGACATCTTCTACCACCTGATCCAGGCCGAGGAATTCGCCCGCAGCGGCTCGGGCGGCGTCAATGCGTCGCTCCACTCCCACTCCATCGGTGTGCCGCCGATCGTCGCGGCAGGCAGCGAGGCGCTGCAGCAGCGCGTGCTGCCCGCGGTCATCGCCGGCGACAAGATCGCCGCGCTGGCCATCACGGAACCGGGCGGCGGCTCCGATGTGGCGAGCCTCAGGACCACGGCCGTGCGCGACGGCGACCACTACGTCGTCAACGGCGAGAAGACCTTCATCACCTCCGGCATGCGCGCCGATTTCATCACCACGGCGGTGCGCACCGACCCTGCCAACAAGGGCGCGGGCGGCATCTCCCTGCTGCTGATCGAAGGCAACCCGCCCGGCCTGACCCGCACCGGACTGAAGAAGATGGGTTGGCTCGCCTCCGACACCGCCCACCTGCATTTCGACAACTGCCACATCCCCGCCGCCAACCTGATCGGCGAGGAAAACCGCGGATTCCAGATCATCATGCGCAACTTCAATTCCGAGCGGCTGGGGATGAGCGCAAGCGCCTATGGCTATGCCGAGGCCTGCCTGCAGGAAGCGCTGGACTGGGCGCGCCAGCGCAACACATTCGGCCAGCCGCTGGTGAAGCGGCAGGTGATCCGCCACAAGCTGGTCGACATGGCGCTGCGCATCGAGGCAGCGCGCAATCTCGTCTATGACCTGGCTTACCGCGTCCAGCACCAGGCGGGAGACCCCGCGCAACTGGTGGCGCGCACCTGCATGGCCAAGATCCAGGCCACGCAGGCGATGCAGTTCTGCGCCGACCAGGCCGTGCAGATCCTGGGCGGGATGGGTTTCATGCGCGGCACGCTGAGCGAACGTGTATACCGGGAGGTCAAGGTCATGATGATCGGTGGTGGATCCGAGGAAATCATGAAAGACCTGGCCGCGCGGCAGCTGGGCTTTTGAGGGGAGGGGCCCGGGTGGCATCGGCTTCCATGCCGCCCGCAGACCCGCCTTATAATCCGTCCGGAAAATCAGCCGCCGGGCCCCGCCGGCGGGCGAGCGCGTCCTGGAACCGGCCGAATGCCTTCGTACCCCCTCATCCTTTGTCTCACCTTTGCCGTCGTTGGCAGCCTCACGGTTGCCGTGGCCGCGTGGACCAGGCGGGACGACCCCACCGTCAAGGCCTTCCTGATGCTGGCCTTCGGCTGCGTGATATGGAGCGGCGGCCGCCTGCTGGAACTGAGTTCCTTCGACCTGGAAACCCGCGTGATGTGGGCCAGGCTGCAGTACTTCGGCATCGTCGCGGTACCGATCGCCTGGCTCTGCGCCATGATCCAGCTCAGCCGGCCCAGGTTCGTCATTCCCTGGTCATTGCTCTCTATGCCCATCGTGATCAATATCGTGACGCTGGGCCTCGTCTTCACCAACGAACGGCACCACCTGATCTGGGATTCGATCGCGATGGTACCTGGTGGCCGGCCACCCGGCGCGGTCTTCACCCATGGTCCGGCGTACGCGGTGGTGGCTGCCTATTCCTACCTGCTGTTACTGATCAGCCTTTACTTCCTGCTGACGGCCCGCGTGCCCAGCAGCAGCCTGACGCGGGGCGGGCGCGCCGTGCTGGCGGGCGGACTGGCGCTGCCGCTGGTGGCCAATATCGCATACCTGCGTGGATGGACAGGGCCGCTCGGGGGCGACCTGACCCCGGCCACCCTCTCCGTGATGACGGTGCTGGTGTGGATATGCGCGCTGCGCGGGCACCTGGATGACGTCGGGCACTATGCCAGGCTGCGGGTGTTCGATGCCTTGCAAGAGGGTTGCGTAATCGTGAATGCGGACGACATCATTGTCGATTTCAATCCCGCCGCCCGCCGGCTGCTGGAAGCCGTGGAACGCGGCAGCCCATACCCGGCAGCCTGGAATGACGCAATCGCCGCCAGCCGCTCGGGGATGCCCGGTAGCGGCGCATCCCACCTGATTTCGGAGGAGCGGGTCGACTACGAGCTCACCGTGGACCCGGTACGCAACCTCAACCGGCAGCCGGTAGGGCGCATTGTGTTCCTCCGCGACGTCACCCGTTTCCGCTCGCGCGAACAGGCACTGACTTCGGAAAACTCCACGCTGGCGGTGCGGCTGGGCGAAACCGAGGAAAAGCTCTCGCGCATCGAGGCCGACCTGTACCGCGACGCGCTGACCGGGGTGTTCAACCGGCGGTTCTTCCAGCGCGAGGCCGCCGCCGCGCTGGCCAATGCGTTCGAGCAGGGCATCCCCGTCGGCCTGCTGATCATCGACGTCGATTACTTCAAGCAGTACAACGATCTCCACGGCCACGTGCACGGCGACGAATGCCTGCGCCAGGTCGCCGGCGCCCTCGGGGAAACCATGCGCAACGGCCCCGGCGACTTCTGCGCCCGCGTTGGCGGCGAAGAGTTCGCCATCGTGCTCCCGCACATCTCGCCGCGCGAAGCCGGGGAGGCCGGATTGCGGCTGCTCCAGGCCGTGCGCTCGCTGGCGCTGCCGCACGGTGGCTGGCCCCAACACCCGTATGTCACCATCAGCGTCGGCGCGGTTTGCGAAATCCCGGCATCACCGTTCCTGGAGCCAATGCTGGAGAAGGCCGACGCCGCCATGTACGAAGCCAAGCGCAATGGCCGCGACCGCTTCGTGATACGCGACGCGCTGGCATTGCCCGCGTATCCTGCTTAGCCATTGCCGCGGGCGGATTGCATCCGCGTGACTGCGCATATGCGAGCGCTCTGCGCGATGGCGCGCCCTCCATGCTGCGGTATTCCGTGCCAGCCCATTCCCGCTGAGGCGTGAGCCCGTCCGGCCATGGAAGCGGCCGCTTTCAATTCCGTCTGCCGGAAATGCGGGGCTGTATCGGACGGCATTAACGCTTACTCTGGACTCATCAAAAACGGGCGGGGATAGGCGCGAAAGTGGCGCCGGGTCCCGCACTGAAACCAGACCGGAGACGCAAGTGCCGAATTCAATCCCTCTCTTTGGCCGCATGCTGGCCAAACTGGCCATTCCCTTCGCCGCCATGGCCGCGCTGGCGCCATTGGCCGCCACGGCGGCCTACCCGGAAAAGCCGATCCGCCTCGTGGTGCCTTTCGCCCCCGGCGGCGGGACCGACCTGATCGCCAGGACCATGGGGGTCACGATGTCCCAGGACCTGGGCCAGCCCGTGATCGTCGACAACAAGCCGGGCGCTGGCACCATCATCGGCTCCGACGTGGTGGCCAAGAGCGCGCCGGACGGTTACACGCTGGTGATGGCGACGCTGGCCCACGCGGTCAACCCGAGCATCCACGCCAAGCTGCCCTATGCGACCGACAAGGCATTCGCCCCCGTGATGCTGGTAGGCCGGTCGCCCAACGTGCTCGTGGTGCGCCCGGACAGTCCTTACAAAACAGTCCAGGACCTGATCGCGGCCGCCAGGGCCAAACCGGGAAAGATCTCGTTTGCCTCCCAAGGCCCGGGCACCTCGGCGCACCTTGCCGGCGAGTTGTTCAAGTCGCTGGCCAAGGTCGATCTCAATCACATTCCTTACCGTGGCGCCGGCCCCGCGATTACCGACCTGCTGGGCGGGCAGGTCGACGTCATGTTCGCCACCGCCTCGGCGGTCGGACCGCAGCTGGAAAGCGGCAAGCTGCGCGCCATCGCGGTGACCACCGCGCAACGCTCCGCAAGCCCGGTGCTGGCCAAGGTTCCCACCATCGCGGAGAGCGGCGTGCCCGGCTATGTGGCCGAAAGCTGGTACGGACTGTTCGTGCCGGCCGGCACGCCCGCCCCGGTGATCGCCCGCCTCAATGCGGCAGCCAGGAAGGCCGTACAGACCGACGCGTTCCGCAAGCGTGCCGAAACCGAGGGCCTTCAGGTCAGTGCGGGCACGCCAGAGGAATTCGGGCGCTACGTGCGCGGCGAAGAGGCCCGCTGGAGCCGCGTGGTCAAGGAAGCCAAGATCACCGTCGAGTAATCCCGCCGCATCGGCAACACATGATGCGCAAGGCCAATCGCATGGCCACCAGACAAAGAGAGACCAACCAATGACCACCACCTCGCTGATCACGCTCGACATCGATGCCGGGATCGCCACCTTGTCGCTGAACCGCCCGGAAAAACGCAATGCCATGACCGATGACATGCGCACCGAGCTGATCGCCGCCCTCGAACACGTCACGCAGGACAAGTGCATTCGCGCGCTGGTCCTCACCGGCAACGGCAAGGGCTTTTGCGCGGGCGGCGACGTAGCCGGCATGCAGCGGCGCATGGACGCGCCGCCGGGCGAAGTTGCCTTCAATGGCTGGGCGCGCCAGCAACGGGTGCACCATACGGTCGCGCTACTGCACAACATGCCCAAGCCGACCATCGCCGCGGTCAATGGCGCCGCGGCCGGGCTTGGCGCGGACATGGCGATGAGCTGCGATTTCGTGATGGCGTCGGAAAGCGCCAGCTTTGCGTGGTCCTACATTCATCGCGGCCTGATCCCGGACGGCGGAGGCATGTATTTCCTGCCGCGCCGCACCGGCCTGGCCAAAGCCAAGGAACTGATCTTCAGCGGCCGCAAGGTCGATGCCGCCGAGGCGCTTCAGCTTGGCATCGCCGATCGCCTGAGCGAGCCGGAAACGCTGCTGGCCAATGCGCGCGCCTGGGCCGCCGAGCTGAGCCAGGGGTCGGCCACCGCCCTGGCGCTGGGCAAGTCCATCCTGAACCAGACCTTCGAACTGCCCGCCGGCCAGGTGTTCGCGCAGGGCAGCCAGGCACAGGGCATCTGCTACACCAGCACCGAGCACCGCGAGTCCGTGCTGGCATTCCTCGACAAGATGGCGGCAAAGGGAAAGGCCTGACACCATGGACACAGCAAACACACTCTCCGTCATCGGCCGCCTGGTCAAACCGCGCAGCGTTGCCATCATCGGTGCTTCCGCCGATGCGGCCAAGACCGCCGGACGCCCGGTTGCCTACCTGAAGAAGCACGGGTTCGCCGGCGCCATCTACCCCGTCAACCCAAAGGTGAGCGAGATCGACGGCCTGCGCTGCTATCCGGATGTCCGTTCGCTGCCCGAGGTGCCGGATGTGGGCATCGTCCTGCTTGGCGCGGAACGCGCCCATCTGGCAGTTCGCGACCTGGCCGCCCGCGGCACCGGCGCCGCCATCGTGCTGGCCAGCGGCTATACCGAAACCGGCGCCGAAGGTGCGCGGCGCCAGGCCGAGCTGATCGAGGCAGCGGGCGCCATGCGCTTGCTGGGCCCCAATACCATCGGCCTGGTCAACCTGACCGACAACATCCCGCTGTCGGCCAGCGGCGCGCTTGAGATGGCCCATTTTCCCGCCGGCAACATCGGGGTGGTCTCGCAAAGCGGAGGCATTCTTGGCGCCTTGCTGTCACGCGCCGCCGCGCGTGGCATCGGGCTGTCCAAGCTGGTTTCCACCAGCAATGAAGTGGATCTGGATCTGGCGGATTTCATTGACTACCTGGCCGATGACGAAGCCACCAGGGTGATTGCCCTGTACGTCGAAAGCGTACGGAACCCGGAAAAATTCCGCGCCGCCGCGCTGAAAGCCGCCAGGGCCGGAAAGCCGGTGGTGGCCTTCAAGATCGGGCGCTCCGAGGCCGGAGCCCGGGCGGCGGTATCGCACACGGGCGCGCTCGCCGGCGCGGACCGGATGTACGATGCGCTGTTCAGGCAGGTTGGGGTGATCCGCGCGGAAACCTTCGCGGACCTGCTGGATATCCCCGCCGCGCTAGCCACCGGCAGGGTGCTGCGCGGCAACCGGATCGCCATCCTGACCTCGACAGGCGGCGCCGGCACCCTGGTATCGGACAGCCTCGGGATGTCCGGCTTCGAGACGCCCCCGCCCGATGAAGCCACCGCGCAACGGCTGCGGGCGCTGCAAAAGGGCGATCACGCGGCGCTGGATCGCAATCCCATCGACGTCACCCTGGCAGGCCTGCAGCCAGACCTGTTGCGCGGTGCGATCAGGGCACTGCTGGATAGCCCGAGCTACGATGCCGTCGCCGTGATCGTCGGATCGTCGGGACTGGCGATGCCGGATCTGATGGCAAGCGCGATCCAGCAATGCCTGCCCACCAGCGACAAGCCGATCCTGGCATATGTCAGCCCACATGCGCCGCAGGCTGCCAGCTTGTTGAACGAGCGCGGCGTGCCCGCGTTCAGCGCGCCGGAAAGCTGTACCGTGGCATTTGACGCAATGCTGCGCGCCGCGCAATGGCGCGAGACGCCGGCAGAGCAGGCTACGACGCCCGGCTTGCCCGCTGCACATGCCAACGCCGTCCGCGCCGCAGCGGACTACCCATGCGGCGCGCTCGACGAAGCGGCCGCAAAGCAACTGTTCGCGCGCTTCGGCATCCCCGCCGTGCGTGAAACCATCGTCGCGAACGGAGAAGAGGCAGCCGCGGCCGCCTGCGGCCTGGGCGCACGCGTGGTGCTGAAGATCCTCTCGGCCGAGATCACGCACAAGAGCGATGTCGGCGGCGTAGCCGTCAACCTGTCGCCAGAAGACGTGGCGGGCCGCCTTTCGGGCATGTGCGCCGACGTGCACGCGCATACCGGCGTGGTGCCGCGGCGCTTCCTCGTCCAGGAGATGGTCAGCGGCGGTGTCGAGATGATCCTCGGCATGCACCGCGATGCCCTCGGCACCGCGATCCTGCTCGGCATGGGCGGCGTCGCGGCGGAGCTGTTCAAGGACACCACCCTGCGCATGCTCCCGCCGGCGGGGGGGCTGTCGCGCGCCGAAGCGCTGGGCATGATTCGCGAACTCAAGACCTGGCCGCTGCTGGATGGCTTCCGGGGGCGGCCCAAGGCTGACGTCGACGCCCTCGCGGACGCCATTGTGGCTTTCTCCGCCATGACCGCAGCCTTGGGCGAGCGGCTGGTGGAGGCGGAGATCAACCCGGTCTTTGTGCTGCCGGCCTTCCAAGGAGTGAAGGCGGCGGATGGCGTTGTCGTGCTGGCGGACTAAAGAGGGCAGGAGACGGGCGTAAGAGCGCGCGCAGAGTCGCAATGTGCCCGGTTCCGCGAGCGCTGGCTATGTCAAACTCCGCTCCGATACGCTTGATTCCGGCTACCGGAAATCGGCCCCATCAGGAGCAACGCCTTGAACCCCGAACAAGCACTGACGAGAGCGCGAGGAAGAGCAACCAGCACGTCGGCAAACCGCTGCCTCGAACGCGGCATGGAGATACTCCGGGCCTTTCGTCCGGGCTCGGAGGTACTGGGCAACGGCGAGCTGGCCGAGCGTACCGGCCTGCCGCGCTCCACCGTCAGCCGGCTCACGCAAAGCCTGGTGGACGCCGGCTTCCTCCAATACGACCCAACGCTGCGCGCCTACCGGCTCGGCGCACCGGTCCTCAGCCTGGCCCACGCCATGCGCAGCGGCTCGGTGGTCCTGCAAGCGGCCGCACCGTTGATGCGCGAACTGGCGCAAAGCCAGCACATCAATGTCGGGCTGGCCATGGCCGATCGCGACGAGATGGTCTACCTGGAGTCCATCCGCTATAGCCGCAAGGTCTCGCTTCGCACCGTGGTGACCGGCCAGCGCGTGCCGATGGAGCATACGTCCCTGGGCCGCGCCTACCTGGCCGCAGCCCCGGCGCGGGAGACCAAGGCCTTGCTGGAAGGCTTCGGCAAGCGCCTGCGCGCCAACTGGCCGGCGCTGGAGCAACAGATCGCGCAGGGCATCGAGCAGGTACGGAAGCACGGCTGGTGCATGGCCAGCTGGCAGCCGGAAGTGGTCGCGCTTTCCACACCGCTGGTGTTCAAGAGCTACGCAATCCACATCCTGAACGTCAGCACGGCCACGCAGGCAACGCCGGCCAGCGCCGCGCGCCTTCTCAAGCCGCACCTGATGCAGCTGGCGGCGCAGATCCGGAGCGCGGTGGGGGATGAGGCGCCGTGATCGGGTTAAATGAGGTCCCAGATCTCGTCGAGTGCTTCGCGCGGGAAATCATTGCGCCAGGCGCCACCGTTTTTCTCGCGAGCGAGCGGGAATTCACCACGCCACGTCTGAGTTGCTGACGACTCATAGGATTTCCTGATGTTCTGGATCTCCTTCTGGCACTCCTGCGCACTGCACTTGCTCCCGGCAAGCCGCTGAACCGCGGCGGGCCAGCGCTCCGGCACTTTGACCACCTGACACTCGAACTTCACGAGGCTCGTCTGCATCCCACCGTTCGACTTGGCCTGCCTGGAGGTCAAGGACTTGCATTCGGTCCGATTCTTGGCGTTCAGTACGCTCTTCATCAACTCCATCACGGAAGGCTTCAGCGCTGGCTGCAATTGGGCAGGGAACAGTTCCAGAATATCCTTGGCCATGTCATCTGGATATTCCTTGTCAGCCTTGACCAGATCAGCAAACGACGCGAAATCCCCCGTCTGTCCCGCGATTTTTCGGGCGGGCCTCAGATAATTGTTCAGCGAGTTTACGCTGCTTTCGTCATGATTGATGATGGTCTTTATGTACAGATCAGCCACATTAACTGGCGTCATCTCTTCCGCGAAAACCGGGCTCGCGACCGAGACGGTGGATGCAGCCAGCACCAATGCGGTAGTGAACAAACCATTCAGTTTCTTTTTCAACTTTATTCTTCTCAGGTTACGTTAACTTTAACTTCGAACAAATCGGCCAACTTTGCATTTACATGCGTTCCATCCCGGACGGAAGAGCGAAGTAGACGTTGACCGGATCGGGACGTTCCGCATTGTACGTCGAATAAGTGCACAATGAACCTCTTTTTAGAGGTATCCCCGCACTCCACCGACTGGCGGGAGAAGGGGCAATCCTGGTCCCATCTCCGACTGCCCGGCAGCCGGATATCCCTCAGCAGTAGGTCGAACACTACTGACAGGAACCGACAGTGCGTCCATTATTTTTGGGATTCCTGCGGAAAGGGCAATTCCCTAGGCATTTATCAACACCATAGACTGACACGTGCCATTACCATTCTCATCTAGCCCTGTGTTGCAGGTCTGGAGTTCACTCTTGAGGAGAAACGGGCATGACGAAGAGCGGGTTGCAGGAAAGCAAGTCTCCTTCTCAGCTGATCGACGCGAGAATCAAGGAGCTAGACGACTGGCGGGGCAAGATGCTCAACCGGCTCCGTACTTTAGTCAAGGAAGCCGATCCTGAAGTCGTCGAGGAGTGGAAGTGGAGAGGGGTTCCGGTGTGGTCGCACGACGGATTGATCTGCACAGGCGAGACTTACAAGAATGTCGTGAAGATGACCTTCGCCAAAGGGGCGGCTCTGGTGGATCCTTCGGGCCTTTTCAACTCCAGTCTTGACGGAAACACAAGGCGTGCCATCGACTTCCGCGAGGGCGAGAAGATAGACGAGGAGGCGTTGAAAACTCTCATTCGCGCCGCCGTCACCCTGAACAAATCCAAAGCCCAAGGCTAGTCCACGGCACCAGCCGTTAGACCGTCCTTTACGACGGCCTGCCTACTAGTAGCCCGCCCCAGATCCAGCTGGATGTCGACATGGCCACCATCTTGGGCTTCTGATTGGAAAAAACGGCCATTACAACTTAGCCCTGACAGGTTTTTGTCTAGGCTAGATTCAGATGTCCGGTCTTTGGCTAGATCAGAATGTCCGGTCTAGTGCAGGATGGTGTTGGTTCTCTTGCGTCTTTTTCTTGGCTGTTTCCGTAACGCAGTCGAGCTGGCCTGAGGCGGTAACGTATCTACAGGGTGGGGCGGTTGCGCCAGTTCATCGATGGCGCGACGCAAGTCTTCCGCGTTCAGTTGCCGTTGTGGTTTCGTGCCGGGTGTCGCTGGTTCCCGCTGCTGCCGCGGTTTTTGGCCAGTCAGCGTGCGCGACGGTGCCGCCTGGATCCGACGATTGTCGCACTGGGCCTGCACGCGCTGCGCGATCTCCAGCACATGCCCTAGCCGCTTGTTCTCCACCACCGCGCCCTGATCGATCTCGGACAACCGGTCATAGAGAACGTAGGGCAGGGCAGCGCCATCGGCCCACAGCTCGATACGGCCGTCCGGATATTCGGCCACTTCGATGTAACGATGAATCAGGGGCCGATGCTCGGGTTGGTCGGTGATGAGGTACAGCTTGCGATCGTACTGCAGCGTCAGTCGGTTGGAGACTTTGCGCCATTCGCGCCAGGTAAAGATGCGCTCGAGGTCCTCGTCGGGTCGTACGAGACGGTGCGCATTGAAGTCGCTTCTTGGCACCTTGGCGAAGCGCACATTGAAGTCCGCCAGGAAGACCGGGGCAAAGGCATTAGCCTCGGCCAGCGTCGCGATGCCGCGCTGGCGCAGTTCCTTGACCAGCCGGTCCTGCAGCGTGCCATTCATGCGTTCCACGCGGCCTTTAGCCTGACTGCTATTGGCACACAGGCTCTCGATATTCAGCTCGTACAGCACGCGCCCGAACTGCGTATAGTCCCGCCCCGTGGTGACACCTTTGGCATTGACCCGAAAGATGCTGGCCTTGTCGCTGTAGAACGCCACCGGCTTGCCGTGGCGCTCGATATAGGCGCGCGTCGCGGCAAAATAGGCGAAGGTTGACTCGGTCGGCACGAACAGCAACTGCATCAGCCGGCTGGTGGCATCGTCGACATAGACCAGCAACGTGCACATGGGGGCGCGATCCTCGAACCATGCATGCTCGCTGCCATCGATCTGCACCAGCTCGCCCAGGCAGGCGCGGCGGCTTCTCGGCTGGTACATCTTGGGCGGACGCAGCTTCCTCGGGACCCAGAAGCCGGCGTCGATCATGATCCGGCGCACGGTCTCCTTGGCCAGCTCGATGCCATGGCACTCGCGCAGCTTCTCGCAGGCCAGCGTGGGACCGTAATCGGCGTAATGCTCCTGGATTAGCGCGCGTGCCTGCGCTTCGAGCATCCTCGGCAGTTGGCGATGGCCTGGCTGCCCGCGCTGGCGCGACAACAAGCCCATAGGGCCATCGGATCGCCAGCGCTGGACCAGCCGCCGGACCTGTCGCGCCGTCAAATCCAGGCGCTCCGCGGCACGCCATTGCGCCAGGAGGCCCTCGGCCGTTGCCTGAATGACCTTGAAGCGGTCAACTTCGCGCAGACTCATGGTGATCAACCCCCGATCCTTCATGGCGCGCTCCCGTCCAGCCCAGGCGCTACCAGTATAGGTCTATCCAGAGGACATTCTGATGTGGCTGGAAGCGGACATTCTGATTTGGCCTCTACACAGGTTTGCACTCATAATTATCATTATGTTAAATCGTAGCTACGAGGCTGCCGGGCAATACCTCCTGCCTTGCCTGACGCCGACAGTCAGGCGGTAAGACATCACCTAATTGGCTCTGATGCATCCACCAACAGCCGCCTAGGCCCGTAAATGTACTGCTCCCTACAACTCCATCTCTTCGTCCACGTTGGCTCTTGTCCGTGCCATGTGGATGGACAATCGATCAAGCAGTTCGGGAGTCTCTAGAATCCTGACGCACTGAGCATTCCCTTGCGCACCAGACCGTAGAGGCTTTCGCCGGCCCTTGACATGACCAAGGAGGACAGATGCCGGGCACGCGTATTTGAGCGAGTACAATCGGCGCGCTCGCGCCTGGGCGGAGTGACAACCCCGAGCATGCAACCGGATAACCTTGGCCCGCGCCAAAAAGTGAACTTTAAATCCCTCAATCTTTTCGTGGCCAGCAGCTTTGTGCTTGCTGTTGCCATTGCCGCCGTAGGGGCCGGTGCGCTCCATGAAATGCGCCAGGACGCGTATGCCCGCG
>NZ_JBFTOX010000056.1:0-67361 GCF_056398185.1 Cupriavidus sp. 05L310 | reverse complement strand
GTGCCGGCGCCGGCCCCCGTGGCCGCGCCCGCCGCCGCGCCGGTCGCCGGCGTGACCGGCGCCGCCGCCCACGCCAGCCCCTCGGTGCGCAAGTTCGCGCGCGAGCTTGGCGTGGACGTTTCGCGCGTGCCGGGCACCGGACCCAAGGGCCGCATCACCCAGGACGACGTGCAGGGTTACGTCAAGGGCGTGATGACCGGGCTGACCGCGGCTCCGGCACAAGCCGCTGCCGCGCCGGCCGGTGGCGGTGGCGAGCTGAACCTGCTGCCGTGGCCGAAGGTGGATTTCACCCGCTTCGGCGACGTGGAAAGCAAGCCGCTGTCGCGCATCAAGAAGCTCTCCGGTGCGAACCTGCATCGAAACTGGGTGATGATTCCGCACGTCACCAATCACGACGAAGCCGATATCACCGACCTCGAAGCCTTCCGCGTGCAGCTCAACAAGGAATACGAGAAGCAGGGCGTCAAGGTCACCATGCTGGCCTTCATGATCAAGGCTGCCGTGGCGGCGCTGAAGAAATTCCCCAATTTCAACGCCTCGCTCGACGGCGACAGCCTGGTGCTGAAGAAGTACTTCAACATCGGTTTTGCCGCTGACACGCCGAATGGCCTGGTGGTGCCGGTCATCAAGAACGCCGACAAGAAGGGCGTGATCGAGATCGGCCAGGAAATGAACGAGCTGGCCAAGCTGGCACGCGACGGCAAGTTGAAACCGGACCAGATGCAAGGCGGCTGCTTCTCGATCTCCTCGCTGGGCGGGATCGGCGGCACGTATTTCACGCCGATCATCAACGCGCCTGAAGTGGCCATCATGGGCGTTTGCAAGTCGTACCAGAAGCCGGTGTGGGATGGTAAGCAATTCGTGCCGCGCCTGACGCTGCCGCTGTCGCTGTCGTGGGATCACCGCGTCATCGACGGTGCGGAGGCGGCCCGCTTCAATACCTACTTCGGGCAACTGCTGGCCGATTTCCGCCGCATCCTGCTGTAAGGCGGGCAGGGTGCGCCTGGCCCTCGCGGCCGTGCGCGCCCTCTGCCAGACGTCTGCAACCTGCCGTCCGAAAACAGGAAGGAAGCGAGTCCATGACTACCTGCGTTGTCGTCAAGAAGGCCGGTGAGGTGGCAATTGCCGCCGACGCACTGGTGACGTTTGGCGACACCCGGCTCACGCGTGCCTACGAGCGCAACCAGAAGGTGTTTCCCGTGGGGGACAGCTTTGTGGCGCTCGCGGGCACCACCGCCCATTTTCCGGTCATGCGCAGCCTGCTGGCCGGGCTGGGCGAGGATTGCCGCCTGGGCTCGCGCGACGACGTCTTCCGGACTTTTCTCAAGGTGCATGAAAAACTCAAGAACGAGTATTTCATCAACACCAAGGAAGATGAGGACGATCCCTACGAGTCCTCGCAGATCGTGTGCCTCATCGCCAATCCGGCGGGCATATTCGGTGTCTATTCGTACCGCGAAGTCTTTTCGTTCGACCGTTTCTGGGGCATTGGCTCGGGGCGCAACTACGCGCTGGGCGCCATGCACGCGGTCTACGACCAGCCGGGCCTGAACGCCGGGGAGATTGCGCGGATCGGCGTGGATGCAGGCGTGGAGTTCGACAAGAGTTCGGCAGGTCCGGTCGAAGTGCAGGTGGTACGGCTCGGTGACACGGCCGGCGACGGCGCAATCAATAACGATGGCGCGGCCCGTATCTGAAGCGGGGCGCGCTCTTGAGGAGCAAAACATGAGTGTGATCGAAGTCCAGGTGCCGGATATCGGCGATTTCGACGCGGTGGAAGTGATCGAAGTGCTGGTCAAGGCTGGGGATACGGTCGAGCAGGAGCAGTCGCTGATCGTACTCGAGTCGGACAAGGCCAGCATGGACGTGCCTTCGTCCGCGGCCGGCAAGGTGGTCGAAGTGCGTGTCAAGGTTGGCGACAAGGTCGCCAAGGGCGCGGTGATCTGCACGCTGGAAAGCGAAGCCGCCGCCAAGCCGGCAGCCGCGCCGGCACCGGCCCCTGCGGCCGCTCCCGCGCCGGTCGCTGCTCCGGCTGCCGCACCCGTGGCGGCCTCGCATTCGGGCAGCGCGGACATCACTTGCGACATGCTGGTGCTCGGCGCCGGCCCCGGTGGCTATTCGGCTGCCTTCCGCAGCGCCGACCTCGGCATGAATACCGTGCTGGTCGAGCGCTACGGCACGCTCGGCGGCGTCTGCCTGAACGTCGGTTGCATCCCGTCCAAGGCACTGCTGCACAACGCCGCCGTGATCGACGAAGCCAAGGCGCTGGCGGCGCACGGCATCCTGTTCGGCGAAGCCAAGATCGACCTCGACGGCCTGCGCCACTACAAGGAAACCGTCGTCGGCAAGCTGACCGGCGGCCTGTCCGGCATGGCCAAGGCACGCAAGGTGCAGGTCGTGCGCGGCATTGGCACTTTCCTGGATCCGCATCACCTCGAGGTGCAGGAAACCGAAGGCGACGCCAAGCAGACCACCGGCAAGAAGACCGTGATTCGCTTTGAGAAGGCCGTCATCGCGGCCGGCAGCCAGGCGGTCAAGTTGCCGTTCATCCCCGAAGATCCGCGCATCGTCGACTCCACCGGCGCGCTTGAGCTGCCCGAGGTGCCGAACAAGATGCTGGTGATCGGCGGCGGCATCATCGGGCTGGAAATGGCCACGGTGTACAGCACGCTGGGCGCCAATATCGATGTTGTCGAAATGCTCGATGGGCTGATGCAGGGTGCCGACCGCGACCTGGTCAAGGTCTGGGACAAGATGAACAAGACGCGCTTCGACAAGGTCATGCTCAAGACCAGGACGGTCGGCGTGGAAGCGAAGCCGGACGGTATCTACGTCAGGTTCGAAGGCGAGCAGGCCCCGGCCGAGCCGCAACGCTACGACCTGGTGCTGGTGTCTGTGGGCCGCGTGCCCAACGGCAAGCGCATCGGCGCCGAGAAGGCGGGCGTGGCGGTGACGGACCGCGGCTTTATCGACGTCGACAAGCAGATGCGCACCAATGTGCCGCACATCTTCGCCATCGGCGACATCGTCGGCCAGCCCATGCTGGCTCACAAGGCGGTGCATGAGGCGCACGTCGCGGCCGAGGCAGCGCACGGCGAGAAGGCGTACTTCGACGTCAAGCAGATCCCGTCGGTGGCCTACACCGATCCGGAAGTGGCCTGGGCCGGCGTGACGGAAGACCAGTGCAAGGCGCAGGGCATCAAGTACAGCAAGAGCGTGTTCCCGTGGGCCGCTTCGGGCCGCGCCATTGCCAACGGCCGCGACGAGGGCTTTACCAAGCTGATCTTCGACGAGGAAACCCACCGCATCATCGGCGGCGGCATCGTCGGCATGCATGCCGGCGACCTGATCAGCGAAGTCTGCCTGGCCGTCGAGATGGGCGCCGATGCGGTGGATATCGGCAAGACGATCCACCCGCACCCGACGCTGGGCGAGTCCATCGGCATGGCTGCCGAGATCTACGAAGGCGTCTGCACCGACGTGCCGCCGCCGCGCAAGCGTTAAGCGGCCAGCATCAGCCACGCATCGAGGCCCGCCGCACGGCGGGCCTTTTTATTGTCCGATTCGCAATTAACCGCCAAGATTTTCCTGGCGCCCACTTGTGGCTTCGCCAGCCAAACCCCGCTTGCAGCAGAGGAGGACCGTGGCGGGCCGTGGGTCGGCAAAGCCGGCTTGACGCGAAAGATGGATGCCGCATCGCGCAGAGCCTGAAATCGGCACAGCCGGTCCGCGCCGCAGGCAAAAAAATCCCGGCACATAGCCGGGAATGAATCGATATTGGAATACAAGGAAACCAGATACCGAGGAGACATCGTCAGAGGGCAGGGCGGCTTGGTTGCCGTTCGTGCTGCCTTCGTTGGCAAAATGCGCTGGCCGTGCCAGGCGCGCTTTGCCAACGAACCGGCCGAAGCCGGTCCGTTGTCCTGCCTGCGCTAGTTAGGCGGCGGCGGGGGCGGCCTTCTTGGTCGCGGTGCGAGCCGTTGCGCTGGCTTGCTGGGCGGCCTTGGTGGCGGCGCTGGCGGCTGCCTGGAAGTTGCTTTCGGCGATTTCAACAGCTTGCTTGGTGGCCTTCTGGACCGACTCGTAAGCGTTGTTGGCGGCGCTGATCGCGGACTTCACGATGGCAACGGTCGACTCGGAGCCGGCCGGGGCGTTCTTGGCGAGGTTCTCGACCAGGGCTTGCACCTTCTTCGAGTTTTCGGCCAGTTGGGATTCGGCAACCTTGGTGAATTCCGACTGGGTTTCCGAGGCGATTTCGTACAGGTGGCGGCTATAGGCCAGGGCCTTTTCGGCAACCGGCTGGATCAGCGAGGACTGGATGGCCAGGAATTCCTGGGCGTCCTTCGCGGACAGGGCCTTCTTGGCGTTGTCCACGTTTTCAGCGAACGTGGCCTTGACCACTTGCAGGTTCAGTTCGACCAGCTTCTCAACGCCTTCGAAGGCTTTGGTGGTCAGGCCAAACAGGGTTTCGAGATTGGCTTTTTGCGCTGCGGCGACTTGTTCCGGGGTGAAGCTCATGCTGGTCTCCAATAATGAAGTTCAATGTCAGACAAAATTAGGCCGCCCAGATGTCAAAGCCATGACGACGTCACTGCTTTTCGTCAGCCAGCCCCAGGCGTTTGGGGGTTGCCGGCGCTTCCGCTTGCTCTGCAAAACCGATGGTGCGCCGCAACAATTCCAATTGTAGGGAAAAGAAAAACGGTGTCAAGAATTTCTTGTGCAATGCACAAATAAGTCCGGCCGAAGTCGCCGGAAGTCGACCTGATGCCACATATCGCGCCGCCAGAGTTGCGGATTTACGCCAGCTCGGGCGCGGGAAGGGCGGTCCTGGTCGCGTACCTTCGCGCCGGCTCAGTGCTACCATCGCGGTCTGCCCGAATCGGTGCTGCCCAAGCGTGTGCAACGCAGCGGCCGATGCGCCACGGCCCTGTTGCCGGGGCAGCGGCCTGCCGGCCGGATGTCCGCCCCCAGTTAATCCCCATGCTCGCCTTCTACGCCGACCACTTTGTCCTGCCCCTGCCCGAGGGCCATCGCTTCCCGATGCGCAAGTACAGCATGTTGAGGGCGACGGTTGAGCGGGAAGTGGCGGGCCTGACGCTGGCCGAGGCCCCACGTGCCGGAGACGATGCCTTGCTGCTGGCGCATACCCCAGAATATGTGGCCAGCGTCTCCCGGGGCGCACTGGACCCTGCGCGCCAGCGCGAGATCGGGTTTCCGTGGTCCGAGGCCATGGTCGAGCGATCGCGGCGCTCGGCCGGCGCCACCATCGAAGCATGCCGCACCGCGCTGCGCGAGGGCATTTCGGTGAACCTGGCGGGCGGGACGCATCATGCTTATGCGGACAAGGGCGGCGGTTTCTGCGTTTTCAACGATGCGGCGATCGCGGCACGCCAGCTGCGCCGCGACGGCCGGGTGGAGCGCGTGGCGGTGGTGGACCTCGATGTGCATCAGGGTAACGGCACCGCGGCCATCCTGCGCGACGACCCTTTCGTGTTCACGCTGTCCCTGCACGGCGAAAAGAACTATCCCTTTCGCAAGGAAGCCAGCGACCTCGACGTGGGCCTGCCCGATGGCTGCGACGACGAGGTTTACGCCGCGGCGTTGCAGGAGGCGCTCGAAGCCCTGTTCGCGCGTTTCTCTCCGGACCTGATCATCTACCTGGCAGGCGCCGATCCCCATGAGGGCGATCGGCTGGGCCGCCTGAAGCTCACGCTCGCCGGCCTGGCCAGGCGCGATCGTCTGGTGTTTGATGCAGCCCTGGCGCGGGGGC
Organism: Cupriavidus sp. 05L310; assembly: GCF_056398185.1. NCBI lineage: Bacteria > Pseudomonadati > Pseudomonadota > Betaproteobacteria > Burkholderiales > Burkholderiaceae > Cupriavidus > Cupriavidus sp. 05L310. The sequence goes on along the minus strand of NZ_JBFTOX010000056.1, from coordinate 61,591 downwards.
TGCCGATCGCCGTGGCGATGGCTGGCGGCTACGGCAACCAGATCGAGGACACCGTGGCGGTGCATGCGCAGACCATCGCGCTTGCCGCTCAATATCACGAACGTTATGCCCGGCGCATGAAATTGGACACGCTCACGGCTGCCAGCCCGATCGCGGTGACACGGCAATGAGCGCAACCAGCCAAGTCCGCGCAACGCGCGGCACCCTTTGGATGGCCGCCATGCCGTGGCTGTTCGTGGTGATCTGGAGTACCGGCTTTATCGTGGCCAAGTACGGCATGCCGCATGCCGAGCCGATGACCTTCCTGTTCCTGCGCTTTGTCGGCGTGCTGGTGCTGATGCTGCCCTTCGTGGTGGTGGCGCGCGTGCCCTTGCCGCAGAGCGCGGGCGCCGTCGACTGGCGCAGGGTGGGGCATATCGCCGTGGCGGGACTGTTCCTGCAGGCGGGCTATCTCGGCGGCGTTTGGGCAGCGGTCAAACTCGGCATGCCGGCGGGCGTTTCCGCCCTGATCGTCGGCATGCAGCCGATCCTGACCGCGCTGGCGGCTTCGCGCATGGGCGAGACCATCGGACGGCGCCAGTGGCTGGGGCTGGCGCTGGGCATCGTGGGCGTGGGTCTGGTGGTGGCCAACAAGCTGTCGGCCAGCGGGCTGTCCGCGCCGAGCCTGCTGCTTGCCGTGGGTGCCTTGTTCTCGATCACCTTCGGTACGCTGTACCAGAAGCGCTATTGCCCGATGTTCGACCTGCGCATGGGTTCCGTGATCCAGTTCGCGGCGGCGGCGCTGGCCTGCCTGCCCTTCATGTTTCTTGCCGAGACCCGCCACGTCGAGTGGAACGCCGAGATGTTCGGCGCGCTGGCCTGGTCGGTGGTGGCGCTGTCAATCGGCGCGATTTCGCTGCTGTTCCTGTTGATCCGGGAGGGCGCGGCGACCAAGGTGTCCAGCCTGATGTATCTCACGCCGCCGACCACCGCCGTCATGGCGTGGCTGCTGTTCGGCGAGAGTTTTCCGCCGCTGGCGGCACTTGGCATGGCCCTTGCCGCAGGCGGCGTGGCCCTTGTGATTCGCCGCTGATCTTCCTCTTGCGTGCTTCCGATGAAACCGACTGCCGATACCCGTAGTGCCTACCGTCATTTCCAGCCGATCACCACGCGCTGGATGGACAACGACGTCTATGGCCACGTCAACAACGTCATCTACTACAGTTATTTCGATACCGTTGTGAACACCTACCTGATCCGGCAGGGCGTGCTCGATATCGAGGCTGGCGACACCATCGGGCTGGTGATCGAAACGCAATGCAACTACTTCGCCGCGCTTAGCTTTCCCGACACCGTGGTGGCCGGGCTGCGCGTGGCGCGGCTGGGCAACTCGAGCGTGCGCTACGAAGTGGGCCTGTTCCGCAATGACGACGACGTCGCTGCGGCGCAAGGTCATTTCGTCCATGTCTATGTCGATCGCGCCACGCGGCGGCCGGTACCGCTGCCGCCTGCGCTGCGCAACGCCTTGCAGGCGCTGGTGTGCGAATCCGCGGACGCCGGCGCCTGATCGGGGCAGGGTACAGACGCATGAAGGAGTTGACAGTCATGGATTCGCAGCGCAAGCGGGACACCGGCCTGGTAGACCAGGCCATCATCACACGCCGCTCGGTGCGTGCTTTTCTTGATACGCCGGTGCCGCACGATGTGGTCAACGAGATCCTGGCGGTGGCCAGCCGGGCGCCTTCCGGCACCAACGCCCAGCCGTGGCGGGTCTATGTGCTGAGCGGTGATGCCAAGCTGAAATTGTCCGCCGACGTGTTGACCGCCTACGACGATCCGCAGCGCGACAGCAAGTACCGGGAAGAGTATCCCTACTATCCGCGCGAGTGGGTGGCGCCATATATCGACCGCCGGCGCAAGGTGGGCTGGGACCTGTACAGCCTGCTGCAGATCAGCCGCGAGGACAAGGCGCGCATGCATGCGCAGCACTCCCGCAATTTCACCTTCTTCGGTGCGCCGGTGGGCATGATCTTCACCATCGACCGCATCCTGGAGCAGGGTAGCTGGCTGGATTACGGCATGTTTCTGCAGAGCATCATGGTGGCAGCCCGGGCGCGTGGGCTGGATACCTGCCCGCAGGCGGCTTTCACCCAGTTCCACGCGGTCATTGCCAATCACTTGCGCCTGCCGGAGGACGAGATGGTGGTCTGTGGCATGGCCCTGGGGTATGCCGATCCCGCGGCCATAGAGAATACCCTTAGTACGGAGCGTGAACCTGTAAGCGGGTTCGCACGTTTCTTGTCATAAGTCTCGTTGGCCGCGAGCTATATTTTATGCATGAGCCGGCTGTCGTCCGGTTGGCTCGGAGGGCTCCGATGAGCGGGCAGGAAGGGCGATCCGCTGTGGAATTACCACAGTCCACGTCGGTCTTACTGCACGTGTCATGTGATGAATGTGTTGTTTTTTCATAATGTGGAATTGTTTGCAAATCGAACTTTAAAGAGGCTTCGTAAGTCTTTAATCTTGCTAACAATTTCTTTTTTTCCTAAACTGGCGCAATCCAAGTTGCGCGCTGAATGAATCATGTTCCGGTCTGATTCCCCCCTATTGTTTCGATTCTTCGGCTCTACCCCTCTTACATCGGTCGCCGCCTCTGTGCTGCTGACCGTTTCCATGCTGGCCGCTCCCGCGGTCGATGCCGCGACGAAATCGACGGACACCGCAAAAACCAGCAAAAAGTCGGCAAAAGTCGTTAAGTCCGAGAAAAAGTCGGCAAGTACCTCCTCTAAATCCGCAAAAACCAAGCAAGTCGCCAGCAGCGGCAAGACTGAGCACGTCACTACGCGCAAGGTCGTGGTACTGAAAAACGGCAAGCGTCAGGTCGTGACGCAGCGCCAGGCTGCGCCGGTGCGCGCGGCCTTTATCCCGGCGAAACCCTCGCTGGGCGAGGCGCTCGGGCTGCGTGACACGGAGGATGCGCTCGCGCTGCGCTCCAGCGTGGCGCTGGTGATGGACCAGAACTCCAACGAAGTGCTGTTCCAGAAGAACGCCGCCGCGGTGCTGCCGATCGCCTCGATCACCAAGCTGATGACCGCCCTGGTGGTGATGGACGCGCGTCAGCCGATGGATGAGGTTCTCACCATCACAGAGGACGACCGCGACAATGAAAAGCACAGCAGCTCGCGCCTGCGATTCGGTGCGCAGCTGAGCCGCCAGGAGGCGCTGCTGCTGGCCCTGATGTCCTCGGAGAATCGGGCGGCGTCGGTGCTGGGCCGCAGCTATCCGGGCGGCCTGCCGGCATTTGTGCAGGCCATGAACCGCAAGGCACGCGAACTCGGCATGAACGACAGCCACTTCGTCGATTCGAACGGCTTGTCGAGCAGCAATGTCTCGAGCGCGATGGACCTCGTGCGCATGGTCAACGCGGCGTACCGCAATCCCACCATCCGCGAGTACTCCACGCAGACCGAGTATGAGGTCAACGTGCTCGGGCGTACCCAGCACTACGTCAGCACCAACCGCCTGGTGCGCGGCGGCAACTGGGATATCGGCCTGCAGAAGACCGGCTTTATCTCCGAGGCTGGCCAGTGCCTGGTGATGCAGGCGAAGGTGAACGGCCGCAATGTGGTGATGGTGTTCCTGGATTCGGTTGGCAAGCTGTCGCGCTTTGCGGATGCCAACCGCGTCAAGGACTGGCTGGAACACGTGCAAACGGGTCCCGCCCGCCCTTTTCCGTCCTCCCCTAACCTGACGCAGGGGCCAGGTTCCCCCCAGGCTATCCTTACCGCCCAGCAGCCACGCGGCATCTGATGGCGGAGCCGCAATGACCCGGCACCCACGGACCTGAGGTCATGAAAAACGCGCCGTCCCCGGCGCGTTTTTTTCGTTGGGCGCCGCGGCGCGCCCGGTGCCTACAGCAGCTTGCCAGGGTTCATGATGCCGGCCGGATCCAGCAATTGCTTGATGCCCCGCATCAGGCGAAGTTCGAGCGGGTCCTTGAGGCGCAGGAAATCATCGCGCTTGAGCTGGCCGATGCCATGCTCGGCGCTGATGCTGCCGCCGTAGCGCGCGACCTCGTCCAGCACCTCGGCGGTCAGTGCCTTGCCGTGCTGAGCGGTCCAGTCGCGCTCCGCGCCTGCCGGACGCGACAGGTTGTAGTGCAGGTTGCCGTCGCCGAAGTGCCCGAAGATGAAGGGGCGGATGCTGGGGCTGACGGCCTTGAGGCGCTTCTCCATCGATGCCATGAAGGCGGGGATCTGCTCGATCGGCAGTGAGACATCGTGCTTCAGGTGCGGCCCGTCGGCGCGCTGCGCCTCGGAGATTTCCTCGCGAAGCTTCCACAGGCTCTGCAATTGCGCCAGCGAAGCGGAGACCGCGGCATCCAGGCACAACTCGCGCTCCAGCGCTTCCCCGATCACGCGTTCGAGCAGGGTGTTGAGGGCCTCTTCGTCCGTGGTGTCGGCCAGCTCCACCAGCACATAGGCGGGATGGCGCTGGGCGAACGGCTCCTGTACGCCTTCCACATGTCTGAGCACCAGGTCGACGCAATCGCCGGTAAAGAACTCAAAGGCTTGCAGGCGCGCGCCACACTGGGCGAACAGCAGTTCGAAAAGCTCCAGCGCCTGCAGGGGCGACGCCACCGCGGCCAGCACCACCGAGCGCGCATCGGTGCGCGGAAACAGGCGCAGCGCCGCGGCGGTGATCACGCCGAGCGTGCCCTCGGAGCCAATCAGCAATTGTTTGAGATCGTAGCCGGTGTTGTCCTTGCGCAAGGCGCGCAGCCCGTGAAAGATCTCGCCGTTGGGCAGCACGGCCTCGACGCCCAGCACCAGTTCACGCGCCATGCCATAGCGCACCACATTGACACCGCCAGCATTGGTAGCAAGGTTGCCGCCGATCTGGCAGGAGTCCTCGGCCGCCAGGCTGAGCGGTAGCAGGCGATGCGCTTCTTGGGCGGCGCGCCGCAGGTTACCCAGGATGCAGCCCGCTTCCGCGACCATCGTGTTGGCGATGGTATCGATCGAACGGATCGCGTTCATGCGGTCCATGCTCAGCACCACGTTGACCGGACTGCTGTCAGGAGCGGCGCCGCCGCACAGGCCGGTATTGCCGCCGCGCGGCACCACCGGCACCGCGGCCTGCTGGCACAGCGCCAGGCAGCGGGCCACCTCATCCACCGAGCGCGGCCGTACCACGGCTTGCGCATTGCCACGGTAAAGGCCGCGCCAGTCGGCGAGCCAGGGCGCGACCTGGTCGGGCTCGGTGGCAACCACGTCGGGGCCCAGTGTTTCGATCAGGCGGGGCAGGAAGGCTGTATTTTGCATGGTGGTTCTATCTGGAGAGACGATGCGGCTCAGGCCGCTGAATGGGATGGTTCCTGCCGGGCTGCGGGGGACTCGGCGCGCGCGTGCGGCCGCAGGCCCAGGCGCGCCGCCGCGCCCTGCAGATGGGACACGGCAGCGGCGCGCGCCAGTTCCGGGTCGCCGGCACGGATTGCGTGGAAGATGGCCAGGTGCTCTTGGTGGACTTGTTCGGACAGGCCATCCTGCTGGCGCGTATTCAGCCGTGCCACATGCACGGCCTGGTGCAATTGCAGGTTCAGGTATTGGAGCAGTTGCAGGTAGTACTTGTTGTGCGTGGCGGTGGCGATTGCCACGTGGAAGGCGGTGTCCGCCTCCACGCTGCGGTGAGGATCATGCAGTTGCGCCGCCAGCCGCTCCAGCAGCGATTGCATCTCAGCGACATCCTGCGCGGTGCGTCGTTGCGCGGCCAGCGCGGCGGCAGCGCTCTCGAGGTCGAGCCGCAGTTCGTAGATGCTCGCCAGTTCGTCGCGATCGATGTCCATCTCCCGCGGCAACTGGAAACCGGCGTTGCCCACGCGGGAGCGCACCGTGCTGCCCACGCCCTGACGGCTTTCGATCAGGCCCTGGGAGCGCAGGTGTTCGGTCACCTCGCGAATGACGGCCGGGCTCACGCCGTAGTGCCCGGCAAGCTGCTTGCCGGTCGGCAGGCGGGCGCCAACGGGGTACGTGCCGTTGGCGATCTCGGCGCGCAGTTGCTGGGTCACCTGTTCGGTGAGGGTGATGGCTTTGGTACGCATGCCCGGCAGGATATCGTTGTTCAGGTTATCTGAAAACTAAGTGTAAACCCTTGCCGTTGCGGATCGATGCATGAATGGGGAAATGGGGTTAAGCGCGCCGCCGGCGATTGAGGATCAATAACAGCCAAGCGGCAACCCAGCGGCAGGCGTCAGCGGAAAAGCAGGATAGCGGGGTGAAGGCGGTGCCGGGACCGGGCGGGAAGGGTGTCCCGCCTATCCCTCACCCCCGAGGGGCTCAGGCGGCCACGTCGGTCGCGTAGCCCATGCCGCGCGAGATCTGCAGCGCGGTTTCCTTCAGGTTCTGCAGCCAGCTGTCCTGCAGGCGGTCGGCCGGGGCCGATAGCGAGAGCCCGGCAACCAGCCGGCGCGAATCGTCGTAGATGCCGGCTGCAATGCAGCGCACGCCGAGTTCCAGTTCCTCGTTGTCGCGCGCGTAGCCGTTCGTGCGGACCCAGTTGAGTTCGCGTTCCAGCTTGATCAGGTCCGTGATCGAGGTGCGCGTATGGCCGGCCAGCCCGGTGCGGGTGGCATAGTTGCGCACCCGCGCGACTTCGTCGGCCGCCAGGAACAGCTTGCCCACGGAGGTCAGGTGCAGCGGCGCGCGTCCGCCAATGGCGCGCACCACCTGCATGCCGGAGCGTTCGCTGTACGCGCGCTCGATGTAGACGATCTCATCGCCCTGGCGCACAGACAGGTTGACGGTCTGGCCCGTCACGCGATGCAGTGCGCGCATCGGCGCCAGTGCCGCGTCGCGTACCGACAGGCGGGCCTTGACCAGGTTGCCCAGTTCCAGCAACCGCATGCCAAGCCGATAGCTGCCGGGATCGGAGCGGTCGACGAAACGGCAGGCCACCATATCGTTGAGGATGCGGTGCGCCGTGGAGGGGTGCAGGCCGGTGGTCAACGACAGTTCTTTCAGGCTGACCGGATCAGCATGCTGGGCTAGCGCATCCAGCAAGGTCATCATGCGCTCGATGACCTGGATGGATGTCTTTCCTGGTGCCTTGTCTGCTTCTGCCATGGGGAAATGTTGCCGTGCGGCAAATTAAGCGGTTGCCTGATTCTATCTCGCATTGTGAAAATTTCAATAGGTGAAATGACATTACCGAAAGAAACTTCAGATTCCGCCGATGGCGGATGTGCCGGGAAAGGCATGCAAAAATGCAGTGAATTCCCCCGCGCCATGAACGCTTTTGTATGCCGCACGGTGCGCAAGAGCGCATAATTGCGGGGTTTCGGGGTCTGGAAAAGGGAAACAATGCGAGTCGGTCTGTTCGCCACCTGCCTGGTGGACCTCATGCGTCCGGAAATCGGTTTCTCGGTGCTCAAGCTGCTGGAGAAGGCGGGTTACGAAGTGATGGTGCCCGAGGCGCAGACCTGTTGCGGCCAACCTGCCTACAACTCGGGCGAACGCGTCGGGGCGCGCGATCTGGCGGAGAAATTCCTGCGCGAGTTCGAGATGTTCGACTATGTGGTGATCCCGTCGGGCTCATGTGGCGGCATGGTGCTGCATCACTACGCCGACCTGCTGGGCGACGATCCCGAACTGAATGGCCGCTATGAGGGCTTGCGCTCGCGCGTGTTCGAGCTGACCGACTTCCTGGCCAACGTGGCCAAGCTGGGCGAATTCGATTCCAGGTTCGCCGGCCGCATTACCTACCATGACTCCTGCTCCGGCCTGCGCGAACTCGGCGTCAAGAGCCAGCCGCGCGCCTTGCTGGCGCAATTGCCCGGCGTACAGTTGAGCGAAATGAAGGACTGCGAGGCCTGCTGCGGATTCGGCGGCACCTTCTCGGTCAAGTACGGCAATATCTCGACAGCCATCGTCGACGAGAAGTGCGCCAACATCAAGGCCAGCGGCGCTGATGCCGTGGTGCTGGGCGACCTTGGCTGCATGCTCAATATCGAAGGGCGCCTGCGCCGGACCGGCGACACACGTACCCAGGTGCTGCACATCGCGCAAGTGCTCGCCGGCGACGCCTGAGCCCGGGCGGACGAAAAACAAACCTTGGCGAGATCCCCGCTATGCAAGTTCGCAGCATGGAATTCAAGGCGCGCGCGGGCCAGAAACTGGCTGACCAGCGCCTGCAGCAGAACCTCAAGAAGCTTTCCACCAAGTTCGTGACGGCGCGCGCCGATGCCATTCGCGACATCGATTTCGATGCCACGCGCGAGGCGCTCAAGGAGCGACGTGACCGCGCGTTGCAGAACCTCGATGTCTGGCTGGCCACTTTCGAGGAAAACGCCACGCGCCGCGGCGCCACCGTGCTGTTTGCCGAAACCACCGCGGATGCCGCGCGGCTGGTGGCGGAGATCGCGCAGAAGCATGGCGTCAAGAAGGTCATCAAGAGCAAATCGATGGTGACCGAGGAAATGCGCCTGAACCAGGTGCTTGGCGAGATGGGCGTGCAGAGCATCGAGACCGACCTCGGTGAGTACATCCTGCAGATCAACGACGCGGAGCCGCCGTCGCACATCATCGCCCCGGTGGTGCACAAGGACAAGGAAGAGATCGCCGACCTGTTTGCCAGGGTGCACCACAAGCCGCGCCTGACCGATATCCCCGAGATGACGCGCGAGGCGCGCGAAGTGCTGCGGCCGGAATTCCTGTCGGCCGACATGGGCGTGACCGGCGGCAACTTCATCATTGCCGAAACCGGATCGGTGGCGGTGGTGACCAACGAAGGCAACGAGGGCATGTGCACGGTGATGCCACGAGTGCACGTAGCCGTGACCGGCATAGAGAAAGTACTGCCGACGCTGGAAGACCTGGCCACCGTGATGCGGCTGCTGCCGCGCTCGGCTACCGGGCAGGCGATCTCCAATTATTTCTCGCTGCTGACCGGCCCGCGTGCCGAGGGCGAGCGCGATGGCCCGGAGCATATGTATTTCGTGCTGGTCGACGGCGGGCGCAGTGGCCTGATCGGGGGCGACTTCCAGGACATGCTGCGCTGCATCCGCTGCGGCGCCTGCATGAACCACTGCCCGGTGTACCAGAAGATCGGTGGCCATGCCTATGGCTGGGTTTATCCTGGCCCGATGGGCAGCGTGCTGACGCCGAGCTATACGGGCCTGGCCAACGCGCTGGATCTGCCACAGGCAGCCACGCTGTGCGGCGAATGCAACCGCGTGTGCCCGGCTTCCATCCCGTTATCGGACCTGTTGCGCAAGCTGCGGGAGAAACAGATGGAACGCGGCCTGCGCCCCTGGCAGGAGCGGCTCGGGCTGCAGGTGTGGGGCTACGTGGCGCGCCGTCCGGCGCTCTATGCCTTCGCCACCCGCATTGGCGCGCGCCTGCTCTCGCGCATGGGCGGCAGCAGCAAGCTGATCGCCAGGCTGCCGATGGCAGGCCGGGGCTGGACGGAGACCCGCGACCTGCCCGCACCGAGCGGACGGACCTTCCGCGAACTCTACAAGGAAAGGAGGGCCCGTTGATGGCCACGACCACTGACAACGCGCCGGCGCTGGCGGCCATGCGCGCAGCGCTTGAACAACATATCGGCGGCCAGCTCGCCGCCGATGGCCTGGTGCGCAACTGGCGCGAGGCAGCGCCCGCGCTGGTATTGCCGCCGATGTTCGAGCAGGCGATGGAAGAGTTGCTGCGCCGGCTGGAGATGTCGGCAGTGTTCGCGCAGGACAGCTGCTCGTTTTCGAGTTCGGCGGTGACCGACCAGCTCAAGCGCTGGCTGGACAAGGCGGCCACGGCCTGAACGTGGCCGGCCAAAATGCGGAAGGCCCCCGCCGAGACGGGGGCCTTCCGCATTTTGGCCGGGGCTTAGCCTAGCAGCAACGCATCGTCATCCAGTTGCTCATGCCGTGTCTGCTCGAACATGCGCAGCAGATCCGGCACGTCCAGTCCGGCGCGCTGATCGCCCGACACGTCCAGTACGACCTGGCCCTGGTGCAGCATCACCGTGCGCTGCCCGTAGTCCAGCGCCTGGCGCAAGCTGTGCGTAACCATCATGGTGGTGAGCTTGGCTTCCTCCACGATCTTGGCGGTCAGCTCCAGCACGAAGGCCGCCGTCTTCGGGTCGAGCGCGGCGGTGTGCTCGTCCAGCAGCAGGATGCGCGAGGGCTGGAGCGAAGCCATCAGCAGGCTCACGGCCTGGCGCTGGCCGCCCGAGAGCAGGCCGATACGGTCCGTCAGGCGATTTTCCAGGCCCAGGTTGAGCAGGCGCAGCTTGTCGCGGAACAGCTCGCGCGAGGGCTTGTTCAGCGCCGCGCGGAAGCCGCGCCGGCTGCCGCGCGCCATGGCCAGCGCCATGTTCTCCTCGATGGTCAGCGCTTCGCAGGTGCCCGCCATCGGGTCCTGGAACACGCGTGCCACCAGCGGGGCACGGTCCCAGGCCGGCTTGCGCGTGACATCGATATCATCGATGGTGATGCGGCCCGAATCGACCATCTGGTCGCCGCTGATGGCGTTGAGGAAGGTCGACTTGCCCGCGCCATTGGAACCGATCACGGCAACGAACTGGCCGGTCGGGATATCCAGGCTGAGGCCGCGCAGCGCGCGCGTCTCGATCGGGGTGCCGGGATTGAAGGTGAGTTTCAGGTCTTGTGCGCGCAGCATCTCAGGCACCTCCGTTCTTGCGGCCGAACAGCTTCTTGCGGGTTCCCGGCAACACCAGGGCGCCGGTCACCAGTACCGCCGTGACCAGGTTCAGGTCTTGCGCCTTGAGGCCGATGAACTCGCTGTTGAGCGCCAGCGCGATGAAGAAGCGGTAGAGGATGGCGCCCAGCACCACGGCCAGCGTGGTGTACACCAGCCGGCGCGCCGGCAGGATGCTCTCGCCGATGATCACCGCGGCCAGGCCGATCACGATGGTGCCGATGCCCATGGAGATGTCGGAACCGCCCTGGGTCTGCGCGAACAGCGCGCCCGCGAGTGCCACCAGGCCATTGGACAGCGCCATGCCGGCCAGCGTGGCGCGGCCGGTGGCGATGCCCTGGGACCGCGCCATGCGCGGGTTGGCGCCGGTGGCGCGCATGGCCAGGCCGAGCTGCGAGGAGAAGAACCAGTCCAGGCCGAGCTTGGCCACCACCACCACGATCAGCAGCAAGGCCGGGCGCAGCATGTAGTCCGGCAGCCAGTCAGGTTGCAGGATGGTGAAAATGGTGGACTCGGTGATCAGCGGCACGTTGGGCTTGCCCATGATGCGCAGGTTGACCGAGTACAGCGCGATCATCATCAGGATACTGGCGAGCAGGTCCATGATCTTGAGGCGTACATTGAGCCAGCCGGTGATGAAGCCGGCAAAGGCGCCCGCCACGATCGCCAGCCCTGTGGCGATGAAGGGATCCTGGCCGGAAGCGATCAGCGTGGCCGCCACGGCGCCGCCCAGCGGGAAGCTGCCGTCGACGGTCAGATCGGGAAAATTGAGGATGCGGAAGGAGATCAGCACCCCCAGGGCGACGAGGCTGAAGATCAGGCCGATCTCCAGGGCGCCCAGAAGGGAAAAGAGGGACATGGGGAAATCCAGTTGCTATTTCCGGCACGGGAGGCCGGATCAGGAACGCCTGGCGCGCTGCCCGGGTCGGGCGACGCGGTACGGGCGTTCCGGGGGCGGGCCCGGATAGAGCCACCTGCGCGCGAACGCGCAGGGTCAGCGTGCCGTGATTACTTGATGACGGTCTTCGCTTCCTTGACCAGTTCGGGCGACAGCGTCACGCCTTGCTTCTCGGCCGCGCCGGTGTTCACGAACAGCTCCAGCTTGTCGCTGGTTTCCGAAGCGATCGCGCCGGGCTTCTCGCCCTTCAGGATACGCACCACCACCTTGCCGGTCTGATGGCCGAGGTCGCCGTAGTTGATGCCCAGCGCGGCAATGGCGCCACGCTTGACGCTGTCGGTATCGGCAGCCACCAGCGGGATCTTTGACTCGTTGGCGACCTTGACCAGGGCTTCGTACGCCGACACCACGTTGTTGTCGGTGTTGGTGTAGATCACATCGACCTTGCCGATCAGGCTCTTGGCGGCGGCGCCGATGTCGACCGTGCGCGGCGCGGCGGCTTCCTTCAGCGTCAGGCCTTCCTTGGCCAGCATCGCCTTCAGTTCCTTGACCACCACCACCGAGTTGGCTTCACCGGGGTTGTAGACCATGCCAACCGTCTTGGCCTTGGGCACCACGCGCTTGATCAGGGCAACCTGGCGGTCCAGCGGCAGCTTGTCCGACACGCCGGTCACATTGGTGCCCGATGCGCCCCAGCCCTTGACCAGCTGGGCGGCAACCGGGTCGGTCACGCCGGAGTACACCACCGGCACCGACTTGGTGGCGGCCACCACGGCCTGTGCCGACGGCGTGGCGATGGCGACGATCACATTGGGCTGGTCGCCGACGAACTTGCGCGCGATCTGCGCGGCGGTGCCGGTATTGCCCTGTGCGCTCTGGTATTCCCACTTCAGGTTCTTGTCGGCATCGTAGCCAGCGCTCTTCAGTTCGTCGCGCACGCCATCACGGATGGCGTCCAGCGCGGGATGGTCGACGATCGACAGCACCTTGACGGTCTGGGCCTGCACGGCGCCGCCATACAGCAGCGCGAGGGCCACGGCGCTGCCCAGGATGGTCTTGCTCGATGTCTTGAGACACTTCATGGTATGGATCTCCCCCGGAGTGGGTTCTGGGTAATCAGCCGCTCTTGGTTTTCGATGGGTTTGGTCCGCAGTCCTGCCCGGTGGCGCGTGGCGCCGGCCGGCCGGTCCGTTGCGGGAACGACACACCAGGCGGCAGGCAGGCGGTCGCTGGGGCGCAGCGGATACGACGGCGATAAGCCTGCGAGGATACCATTTTCGAGACGCGATTTGCCCTGTTTTGCCCTGTTCTAGTGCGGCACTAGGGGAAAACGGCAGGACCGGAGCGCGCTGAGGGCGGCTCCGGTTGGCGCGCCGGCATCGGTGCGCGGAACGCGGGAAGTCTACTGGGCGGGGTTGTGAATCTCGGCGTGGATGTGGGCGATGGCTGCGGTTGCCGCTTCGGGCAGGGGCACCTGCCAGGCGTCGATGTTCTCGCGCAGTTGCTCCACCGAAGTGGCCCCGACGATCGTGCTCGCCGCGAACCAGCGCGAGTAGGCCCAGGCCAGCGCCAGCGTCGCCGGCGAGATGCCGTGCTCGCGCGCCAGCGCCACATAGCGGGCGGCGGCGGCCAGGCTTTCCTGGCGCAGGTAGCGCGGGCTCCAGTCGGGCGGGAAGCGCGTGAGCCGCCCTTTGGCCTGCGTGTCGAACACGGGATGCGCGAGATCGCCGCCCAGGTATTTCCCGGTGAGCTGCCCAAAGGCCAGCGGGCTATAGACCAGCAGGCTGACGTCGGTACGGAAGCAGGCCTCGTCCAGGCCCTGCTCGTAGCTGCGGTTGAGCAGGTTGTATGGGTTCTGGACCGTGGCGATGCGCGGCAGGCCGTGCAGCTCTGCCTGCTTGACGAATTCGGCCACGCCCCACGGCGTTTCGTTGGACACGCCGACGTAGCGGATCTTGCCCGCGCGTACCAGTTCGCCCATGGCTTCAAGCTGCGCCTGGACCGAGGCGCACTCGCGCTCGTTTTCCGGATTGAACTGCTTCTGCCCGAAGATGGGCGCGTTGCGAGCCGGCCAGTGGATCTGGTACAGGTCGATGTAATCGGTTTGCAGGCGCGCCAGCGAGGCGTCCACCGCCGCGCGGATGCTGTCCGGCGTCAGGTCGCTGCCGTTGCGGATCCACGGCATGCGCGCCGGGCCGGCGACTTTGGTCGCCAGCACGATACGGTCGCGCTGCTGGCGCTTGAGCCAGCTGCCGACGATGCGCTCGGTGCTGCCATACGTTTCGGCGCGCGGCTTGACCGGGTACATCTCGGCGGTGTCGATAAAGTTGATGCCGCGCGACACGGCGTAGTCGAGCTGGCTATGGCCTTCGGCTTCGGTGTTCTGCTCGCCGAAGGTCATGGTGCCGAGGCAGATGCGCGAGACCTGCAGGTCGCTGCGGCCCAGACGAATGGTTTCCATTGGCTATCCTTGTTAGGCGTTGACGCCCGGTATGGGGAGGGCGGCTGTGGTATCACCGGCTGCCAGCACCCTGGCAACCCCAATCGAAGCGCGCCTCAGCCGCGCAGGGCGGCGGCACATTCCTTGACCAGCACCGGTCCGCGGTAGATCAACCCGCTGTACACCTGTACCAGTTGCGCGCCGGCCGCAATCTTGGCTTGCGCGTCGGCGCCGCTGAAGATACCGCCCACGCCCACGATGGGCACCGCATCCCCAACCACCTCGCGCAGGCCCTTGACGACGCGCGTGGACGACTCGAACACCGGCCGGCCCGACAGGCCGCCGGCTTCCTCGCCGTGCGGCAGCCCCTTGACCGCGTCGCGCGCGATGGTGGTGTTGGTGGCAATCACGCCATCGATGCGGTGGCGCACCAGCGCATCGCCGATATTGCGGATCTGGTCGGCGTCGAGGTCGGGCGCGATCTTGAGCGCGAGCGGCACGTAGCGCTTGTGCTGGTCGGCCAGGCGCTGCTGCGCGTCCTTGAGCGTCGAGAGCAGGCTGTCGAGTTCACTCGCGCCCTGCAACTGGCGCAGGTTCTTGGTGTTGGGCGACGAGATATTGACGGTGACGTAGCTGGCGTGCGGGTAGACCCGTTCCAGGCAGTGCAGATAGTCATCCACCGCGCGCTCGATCGGCGTATCGGCGTTCTTGCCGATGTTCAGGCCCAGTACGCCGCCCTCGGCCTTCCAGCGCGACGCCTTGACGTTGGCGATAAACGCATCCACACCGCCATTGTTGAAGCCCATGCGGTTGATCAGCGCATCGGCCTGCGGCAGGCGGAACATGCGCGGGCGGGGGTTGCCCGCTTGCGCGCGCGGCGTCACGGTACCCACTTCGATAAAGCCGAAGCCGAACGCCGCCAGCCCGTCGATATAGGCGCCATCCTTGTCGAGCCCGGCGGCCAGGCCCACCGGATTGGGAAACCGCACGCCCATCACCGTGCGCGGGTCATCGGCGATGGTGTTGCCGATGCAGCCCGCCAGCCCCAGACGCTTGGCGCGCAGCAGGTTGTTGAGGGTGAAATGGTGGGCGTCCTCCGCATCCATCGAAAACAGGGCGGGGCGAAACAGGGGATAGAGCGCGTTCAGCACAGGGAATCAGCTTGGAAGTCGGGACCAGGACGGCATTGTAGCGGTTGGGCCGGAAGCGGTACTGCCGCGCAGGCGCGACCCGGCTCCAGCCGCCCCCCCGGATACCGGCCATCAAGTCTCCGGCGCTTCCTCGCCGGGCTGCGGCGGAACGATCGGGATGGCAGTGGGAGAGGCAACCGCGACCGCTTCCTGTGGCGAATCGAAGGGGCGCCACTGGTTGGCGGTCAGCACCTGCAGCGGCTGGTAGCGCGCCTTATAGGCCATCTTGCGGCTATCGGCGATCCAGTAGCCCAGGTACAGGTGCGGCAGGCCGAGTTCGCGGGCCTGCTGGATCTGCCACAGGATGTTGTAGGTGCCATAGCTGGCTTTGACTTCCAGCGGGTCGTAGAAGGTATAGACCGAGGACAGCCCGTCGTCGAGCACGTCGATCATGCTGACCATGCGCAGGCGGCCGGCCTCCGGCGAGCCCGGCGGTTCGCGGAATTCGACCAGGCGCGAGTTGACCCGGCTTTGCAGCAGGAACTGCTCATACTGGTCCCGGCTGTCCTGGTCCATGCCCCCACCGGCATGGCGCATCGACTGGTACAGGAGATAGAGCGAATAATGCTCTTCGACATAAGTCAGCGGCGCCACCAGGGCCTGCAGGCTCTCGTGCTGCCGCCAGGCCCGGCGCTGGCTGCGGTCGGGGCGAAACTGGTCCACCACCACGCGGCATGGCGTGCAGGCGCGGCATTCATCGCAATAGGGGCGGTAGGTAAAGATGCCGCTGCGCCGGAACCCGGCGCGGACCAGCCGCGAGTAGACGTCGGCATTGATCAGGTGGGCGGGCGTGGCCACCTGCGAGCGCGCCATGCGGCCATCGAGGTAGCTGCAAGCGTAGGGCGCCGTAGCGTAGAACTGCAGCGCGGAAAGGGGGAGTTCCTTTAGCTTGCTCATGTGTCTGCAACGGCCAGGGATGAAACAGCAACGCAGGTAAGCCGATGGCGCCGTGACCGGACGCTGCGCAGTGTGGCCGGAGGGGCGGGCCCTATGCCCGATCCTGAATCCGGGTCCATCTCTGCAGCACCGTCTTGTCGAAGCGCCACGGGTTGATATCCGGCTGGCGGGTGGCGATGCGGATATGGGCCGCGAACTCAGCACGCGGAATCGGACTCGCCCCGAGCGAAGCCAGATGATCGGTTTCCTGCTGGCAGTCTATCATCGCCACGTCGTGGTTGCCGAGGAACGCGCACAGCGCGGCCAGGGCAATCTTGGAAGCGTCCGTGCGCCGCGCGAACATCGATTCGCCATAGAACATGCGCCCGAGCGCCACGCCATACAGCCCGCCCGCGCGCTCGCCGCGGTACCAGCTCTCCACGCAATGCGCCAGGCCGTTACGGTGCAGCGCACCATAAGCGGCAATGATGTCTTCGGTGATCCATGTGCCATGCTGGCCCTCCCGCGGGGTCAGCGCGCAAGCCTGCATCACGGCGATAAAGTCGTCGTCGACGCGGATTTCCCAGTCGGGGTCGCGCAGCACGCGCTTGAGGGTCTTGCGGAAGGTGGCGGAAACCCGCAGCGCCTGTGGCGCCAGCACCATGCGCGGATCGGTGCTCCACCACAGCACCGGCTGGCCTTCGGCATACCAGGGGAAGATGCCTTGCCGGTAAGCCAGCAGCAGGCGCTGGGCCGACAACTCGCGGCTGGCCGCCAGCAGGCCGGGCGCGTCCGACCCGGGGCCGAGCGCACGCTCGACCGGCGGGAACGGATCATGCGGATCCAGCCAGGTGATCATGCGGGAGTGGCGGGCAACGCGCCCGTGTTCAGGGTTCGACCGTGGCCCGGCTGGTCAGCGGGCGCATCGGCTTGTCGATATCCAGGCTGTGCAGGCGGAAGGTGCCGTCCGTCAGCCGTCCCGCCGCGCGGTCAGCGAAGAAGCAGCGCAGCGAATGGATCACGGTGGGGAAGGCCAGTTCGTCCCAGGGCACGTCGGCTTCCTCGACCAGCTTCACCTCCAGGCTCTCCTCTCCCGCGGAGATATCGAGATCCTCCAGCGTGGCCAGGTAGAACATATGCACCTGATGCACATGCGGCACATTCAGGATGGAGAACAGCTCCCCGATCTTTACCCGTGCACCGGCTTCCTCGAGCGTCTCGCGGGCGGCGCCCTGCGCGGTGGTCTCGCCGATCTCCATGAAGCCGGCGGGCAGCGTCCAGAAGCCGTAGCGCGGCTCGATGGCGCGCTTGCACAGCAGGACCTTGTCCTCCCACACGGGAATGGTGCCGACTACATTGCGCGGATTGACGTAGTGGATGGTGCTGCAGTTGTCGCACACTGAACGCAGGCGCGAGTCGCCTTCTGGGATGCGCAGCACGACCGCATGGCCGCAGTTCGAGCAGAATTTCATGAGAGGCGTCCGGGAGGAATGGCGAAAGTGTATCACCGCCGATGCGGGCTGCCGGGGGTGCGATGCTAGTTTGGGAAAGGTCCGCGAACGGGGTGGCGGCCATGTAGAGAATTCGTCGCGCAAAAAACAAAAAACGCCCGGAGGGGCGTTGATTTGTTCTGCGTCCGACAGCCGGTCGCGTGGGTCTGCGTGGCTTTGGTTGCGGGGGCAGGACTTGAACCTGCGACCTTCGGGTTATGAGCCCGACGAGCTGCCAACTGCTCCACCCCGCGTCCGTCGAAGAAAAAGATTGTAAGGCAATTCCTTTTGTTGCGCAACAGCTAATTGCGTAACAATGGGAAAAGGCGCAAGACCATGCCCCTGCAACGCATGCCAGCGCGATGGCGCACCGTCATTCAGTCCTTGTCCGTGCCGTCCGGGCTGCGCTGCCACGCGCTGGCCGGGAACTGAAAACTGTCTCGCTGCAGCAGGTCGTCTCGCTGCCAGATGACACGGTCGGGACGTACCGTCAGCATCCAGGTGGTGGTCACGCGGGGGTTGGGTTCGGCGAAGGCGCGCGGCGTCAGCAGCGCGGCACAGGGGCCGTGTTCCGGGTCGCGTACCGAGGTGTAGCGGATCATGCCCAGGCCCGCCTCGCGCGCCACCCGGGCCAACGCCTGGCACGCATCGTAGCGGACGGGATCGGTCCACTGCGCCGCATCTTGCACGAAGGGCGGGGCGTCGAGCGCGATGCCGTCGGTGCGAACGCTGACCTGAAACAACGTGTGCGGGCGCGCATCGATGCGCGGCAGCGCGGGACTGTCGAGCAGGAAGCGCCAGCGCCAGTAGCCAAGCTCGGCGCAGGCGGTGCGGATATCGTCGGCGCCGTAGAACACGCCTGGATCCTGTTCGGCGCGAAAGCGCGAGCCCCACGGCGACGGGGGGTAGCGGAACGGCGTGAACAGCAGGTAATGGAGATGGCGAGCGTCGGCGGGCACGGCGGGCTTGCCGGCGTCGAGCACGGCTTCGAGCACTGCCTGTTCTTCCAGGCTGTCGACCAGCGGCATGGTCGAGACTACGTGCTGGGCCTCCACCGCGCGCCAGAGCGTGAGCGCAAAGGCCTTGCGCTCAGACGCGACCGCGGGTGGCATCCAGATAGTGAACGACACGTACCAGGCCCTCGGTTGTGCGGATCAGGTCGAGCGGTTTGCCGCCCAACGCCAGGTTTTCATTGGCAAGCCAGAGACGGGCCTGGTCGCTGTGTCCGAGGATGGCGTCGAGCGAGCGGAACAGGCGCACGAACAGCACGCCGAATTCCCATTCCTTGCGGTGCGCATCGAGCACATAGCCGCCGGATGCCATTCGGGAAACGGAGGCTGTGCTGATGCCCAGCACGTTGGCCACGCCTGCCTGGCTGATGCCGAGAAAGCCGGCGGCACGCATCACCGCCTTGGTGAGTGTGGTGCCGGGGTCCGGACTGCCGGCAGGAAGATGCTCGGGGACTTGCCTTGGTTGCATCGCCTCGCTCCTGTTTCTTCAGAAACATTATAGGCGGTTCGTTTCGTAAGGGAAGTAGTAAACGACGCCGCATCTGTAGGGTTTGGTGGCTTCGGCGGCGGCAAGTTCTCCGGCAATACGATATGTGGCCGGCCAGATTGCATTGGCCTGACAGGCCTAATAAGTCTCGATGTGGAGCCGTCCCTCCGCTTTCATGCGCGCCTCCAGTTCGGCCCAGGGAAGTCCCGCATCCGCGCACGCATCCCCGAACGCGGCGAGCACGCCGTCTTCCATGCCTTTGAGACCGCAGATATAGACATGGCCGTGCGGGTCGTTCAACAGGCCGGCCACGCGCGCGCCGGCATCCCGGATAGCGTCCTGCACATAGCGGCGTGGCTGGCCGGAGTCGCGCGAGAAAGCAAAGTGGATATCCAGGAAACTCGGCGGCAGTTTCATCAGCGGGCCGAAGTAGGGCAGTTCCCGCGCATTGCGCGCGCCGAAGAACAGCATGCGCTGCCCGGCGAAATGGTCAAGGTTGCGCCGCATGCGTTCGGTCATGGCGCGCATCGGTGCCGAGCCTGTGCCGGTGCAGATCATCATCACGCTGGCTTCGCGGTGGTTCGGCATCAGGAAGGTGCTGCCGAACGGGCCGACCACGCGCACCTCGTCGCCGCGCGCGAGGTCGCACAGGAAGTTGGATGCCACGCCGCGAACCGGCCGCCCCTCGTGGTCCTGCTCGACCCGCTTTACCGTCAGCGCGATGTTGTTGTAGCCCGGCCGCTCACCATCGCGCGGGCTGGCGATCGAGTACATGCGGATATAGTGCGGCTTGCCCGCCGCGTCGGTGCCGGGCGGCACGATGCCGATAGCCTGGCCTTCCAGTACCGGGAAGAAGTGCTGCCCGAAATCCAGCACGATGTGGTGGACGTCGCTCGACGCGTCGTCGGCGGTCAGGCGGTAGTTGCCGGCGACAGCGGCCGTGGCGGGAGCACGCACGCCGTGCAGGTTGACGTAGGGATGCGCGGCCGACCAAGGCGCCTTGGGCGAGGTATGCCCGCTGGTTTCCACCTGTTGCGCCTGCGGTTCCTGCGCACTTTCCGGCGCGGCCGGATCGGGCTGGCTCTCTGCCTCGCCGGTTGCCGGCAGCGGCGTGTGGCCAGGCAGTTCATCGCAGAGCAACTGCGCCGCGATCGGATAGGCCTCGCTTTTCAGTATGGTGCGCCAGTTGTCGATGGCACCGGTAGGGCACGGCGACAGGCAGGCGCCGCAACCATTGCATACGTCGGCCTTGACCACATAGTTGCGGTCGTCGTGGGTAATCGCGTCGATCGGGCAGGTGTCTTCGCAGGTGTTGCAGCGGATGCAGATTTCGGGGTCGATCAGGTGCTGCCTGATGATCTCGGGGGCGCCCATCTCTTGTCTCCTTGGCGTGCGGCGGGTCTGTTGCCGCCGCTGCGCCGAACGTTGCCGGTGGGTCAGTCGTTGCGTCAGTTGAAGCGCACGTACTCAAAGTCCATGGGCTGGCGGTTGACGCCGACCATCGGCGGCGCGATCCAGTTGGCGTACTTGCCGGGTTCGGTCACGCGGCCCATCAGCGAGGCAACGAAGGCGCGGTCTTCTTCCGTTGCCAGCCATTCACGTTCACTCGCCTGCCATTGGCCTTCGGTAAGCAATTCGCCCGCGGGCGAGACATGCACGTTGGCAAAGCTGCCGATCTTGCGGTTGAACGCCTTGTGCGGCACCGTCATGCGGAAGTCGATGCCGTGCTTTTCAATCACCTTGTTCCAGCGCGCCACGCCGCCGATGGAATCCTTGATGTAGTCGTCGCGCAGCACCTCGTTGAGCGCGTTGAGCATGGGTACCTCGCGCTCGCCCAGGCGGCCGTCCTGGATATCGAGGATGCGGTACACGTCGCCCTTGAGCACGTGGTCGTCGTTGCGCTTGCCTTCCTCGAAGCGGCCCTTGAGCCCGGCGCTGTAGAAGGTGGCGGCGTTGGACGACTGGTCCGCGCCGAACAGGTCGATCGTCACGCTGTAATGGAAGTTGAGATAGCGCTGGATGGTTTCGAGGTCGATCACGCCCGCCGCGCGGACCTCGGCCGGATCCCGGATATCGCGTTCGCGCATCACTTCGCAGGTGCGCTGGATCACGCGTGAGACGCCGGATTCGCCCACGAACATATGGTGGGCTTCCTCGGTCAGCATGAAGCGCGTGGTGCGCGCCAGCGGATCGAAACTGGATTCGGCCAGCGCGCAGAGCTGGAACTTGCCATCGCGGTCGGTGAAGTAAGTGAACATGAAAAAGGCCAGCCAGTCGGGCGTGCGCTCGTTGAAGGCGCCGAGGATACGGGGGTTGTCCTCGTCGCCGGAGCGGCGCCCGAGCAGCGCTTCGGCTTCTTCCCGCCCGTCGCGGCCGAAGTGGCGGTGCAGCAGGTAGACCATGGCCCACAAGTGGCGGCCTTCCTCCACATTGACCTGGAACAGGTTGCGCAAGTCATACAGGGAGGGGCAGGTCATGCCAAGATGGCGCTGCTGCTCGACCGAGGCTGGCTCGGTGTCGCCCTGGGTGACGATGATGCGGCGCAGGTTGGCACGGTGCTCGCCCGGCACCTCCTGCCAGGCCGCCTCGCCTTTGTGCTCGCCGAAATGGATGCGGCGCGCGGGATCGGCGGGCTGGAGGAAGATGCCCCAACGGTAGTCGGGCATCTTGACGTGATCAAAGTGCGCCCAGCCGGAAGGATCGACCGAGACCGCGGTGCGCAGGTAGACATCGTGCTGGTGCGAGCCCTCTGGCCCCATGTCGCGCCACCAGTCGAGGAAGGCAGGTTGCCAGTGCTCCAGCGCGCGCTGGAGCGCGCGGTCATCCGACAGGTTGACGTTGTTGGGGATCTTCTGGCTGTAGTCGATGCTCACGGGATGTCTCCTGGTTTTCTTTTTGTCTTCTATTTATCTTCTTTTGTCTTGTCGCGTGTTGCACTTGCGAGTGCCGGTTCAGACGCGGTCCCAGTCGAAGCGGGCCTTGTTGCCGGAGCCGAAGACTTTGAGCGCGCCGTGTTCGCCAATGGCATTGGGCCGGTTGAAGATCCAGTTTTGCCAGGCGGTGAGGCGGCCGAAGATGCGGGTCTCCATGGTTTCCGCCGGCCCGAAGCGCAGGTTCGCTTCGAGCCCGGTCAGCGCGTCCGGCGACAGGCTTGCGCGCTCTTCGATGGCGATGCGGATCTCGTCTTCCCAGTCGATGTCGTCGGGCGTGGCGGTGACCAGCGCCAGCGAGGCGGCGCTGATGGCGTCTAGCGGCGCGCCGGCATGGTCCTGCACGGCCTGGATCGCGGCCTCATCCTGGTAGAAGCGCGCGGCCAGCCGCGTCAGTCCGTTGACCATCGGGTAGCGGCCGAAGTTGGCAGCGCAGGCGAACAAGCGCGGCGCGTCGTCCGGCGCGTCGGGCAGGTGCAGCATATAGCTGCGGTCGGCAGCCAGCGCCAGTTCCAGCAAGGTGCCAGCAAAGCACGAGTCCGGTTCGATCAGCGCGAACAGCGTGCGGGAGGAAACTTCCAGGCGCGCCAGCGTGCGCCGCAGCATGCCGATGGTCTCGCGCACGAACCAGTGGCCGGCATGCGCTTCCAGCAGGGCATCGGTGGCCAGGACCTGATGCGGGTCGCCTTCGGTCTTGAGAATCCAGATGCCGATGTCGAGATGATTGGCGCGCAGCGTGAGGATGGCGTCGTCGAGCTCGCGCGCCATCTTCAGCGGCCACCAGTCGGCGCCAGCGGCGAGGATCTGGGCTAGCGTCTGCGGCTGCTGTTTGCGGGGGCCGAATACCGCTAGCGTTGCCTTGCGCGCAGCCGGGTCCAGGTGTACCTGGACGGTGTCATAGCGGTAGCCGTGCGCATCGTGGCTGCGCGACAGCGGCGTGAGCCGTACGCCCGGCTGGTCCGCGGGGCGGTCGCTGTCGGCGGCAAGCGCAAGCGCGCGCTGTTGTACGTGTTCGGCAAACCGCGCCGGTTTCACCACGGCATCGACCAGCTTCCACTCGAGTGCCCTCTGTCCGCGCACGCCCTCGGTGGTGGTGCAGAAGATGTCGGCATGGTCGCGCCGCACGCGGCGCTTGTCGGTGACGCGCGTAAGGCCGCCGGTGCCCGGCAGCACGCCGAGCAGCGGCACTTCGGGCAGGCTGACGGCCGATGAGCGGTCATCGACCAGCACGATTTCGTCGCAGGCCAGGGCAAGCTCATAGCCGCCGCCGGCGGTGGTGCCGTTGCAGGCCGCGATGAATTTCAGGCCTGAGTAGCGGCTGGCGTCCTCGATGCCGTTGCGGGTTTCGTTGGTGAACTTGCAGAAGTTCACCTTCCAGGCATGGGACGACTTGCCGAGCATGAAGATGTTGGCGCCAGAGCAGAAGATGCGTTCCTTGGCGCTGGTGAGCACCACGGTACGCACCTCGGGATGCTCGAAGCGGATGCGCTGCAGGGCATCGTGCAGTTCGATATCCACGCCGAGGTCGTAGGAGTTCAGCTTGAGCGCATAGCCGGGCCGCAGGCCGCCGTCCTCGTCGACATCCATGGACAGCGTGGCGACCGGGCCGTCGAACGCCAATTTCCAGTGGCGATATGTCGCGGGGTCGCGTTCGAAAGTGATGGGGGGATGCGCGGTGGTGGCAGGGACGGCCGGGGCGGACATTGTTGTCTCCTTTATGCACTATATTGTCGATCATCCTCTGTGATGAAATATAGTGCACAAATCCGGACGGCGCAATCCTTGTGCGATAACTTTCAGACCGGGCTGGCACGCCGGGCGGCAGCCAGCGCCGCCGCTCAGGTGCCCAGCACGCGGAGCTGGGCGCGCAGTGCCTGCAGGGAGGTGTTGGGATCCTGGCCGCTGGTGTCGATCGTCGCATCGGCGCGCGAGTAGAGCGGGGTGCGCGCCTGCAGGATGCGGCGCAAATCGTCCATGGCCTCCCGGTTGCCTTCCATCGGGCGCATGTCACCTTGCGCCACCACGCGCGCCATATGCTCCTCGGGCGAAGTCTTTACCCAGACCGCGTAGCAGCGCGCCAGCAGCAGGTTGAAGGTGGAGGGCTCCGAGACCAGGCTGCCAGGCGTGGCAAGCACCATGCGATCGTGCTCGCGCAGCACGCGTTCGAGTGCGCGCATCTCGTAGCGGCGGTAGGCCGCCTGTCCGTACAGCGAGTGAATCTCTGCCAGGCTGGCGCCGGCTTCCTGCTCGATGACGCCGTTCAGTTCGACAAAGGGTACTTCCATTGCCGCCGCCAGCGCCCGCCCGAGGGTGGACTTGCCCGCGCCGCGCAGCCCGATCAAGGTGATGCGGCGATGACGCAGGTCATGGGACGCCGACGGCGCCAGCGCGTAATGGCAGGCTTCGCGCACGCGCGCCAGGTCACCGGCGGGCAGTTGCGCCAGCCATTGCACCAGTTGCGAGAATTCGGAGGCCGGCTGGCCGCCGGGGGCATGCTGCGTTTCCATCTCCGCCAGCACCACCGGCAGGGGCACGTCGAGCGCGCGCGCGACCTGCCGCAGCAGCAGCACGGAAGCATTGCCGGTACCGGTTTCCAGGTTGGCGAGATAGCGCTCGGAAACCTCCGCGCCGCGAGCCAGGTCCTTGCGCGACATGCCGCGCGCAGCGCGCAGCGAGCGAATGCGCTCCCCGAGTTGCGTCAGGTAGGGATCGCGCTCGCCGGCAGGGCGGGAGTCGGAGGAGTCTGGGGCCAGCAGGGGATCTGGATCGCGGCGCATGGACGGCTTTTACGTGTCAATGAGATCCGGGAGGCATCCGGATCGGGGTTGCGATTATAAGGGACAGTACGCTCGTGTCATATAGTGCATTACTCTGCTTGCATAATAGTTGATATGCAATAAAATGCATCAACAAAAGAAAGAACAGAAGACACAACAAATACCTGACTCCGTTTCCCCATGACCAAGCTTGACCGGGGGACGGCATCGAGGAGTGGAGACATGACGCCCCCTGTTGCATCCCCGTCCCCGGTGGCCGGCGCGGGTTTGCCGCCGGCTGCCGTCGCAGTGCTGCCGGCACGGTACAACGCGGCCGCGGACCTGCTGACGCGCAACCTCACCGCCGCCCGCGCCGGCAAGCTCGCCTATGTGGACGATGCCGGCACGCTCACCTTTGCCGCGCTCGACCGGCGCAGCCGGTGTTTTGCCGCCGCGCTGCTGGCGTCCGGTGTGCGCCCGGAGGAGCGCTTGCTGCTGTGTGCCCTCGACACCATCGATTTCCCCACGGTCTTCCTCGGGTGCCTGCTGGCTGGCGTGGTACCCGTGGCCGTGAATACCCTGCTGACGGTCGACGACTACGCTTATATGCTGGAGCACAGCGGCGCGCGCGCGGTAGTGGTGTCGGCGCCGCTGGCCGCCACGATGCGCGAGGCTATCGGCAAGGCCGGCACGGATCCCGCGCTGATGCTGGCCGGCCCCGATGACGCATCCGCCGGCCCGGCGCCCAGCGTGGCCGGGATGGCAGGGCAGGGCGCGCCGCTGGAAGGCGCTGCCGCAACGCGACCGGACGACATTGCATTCTGGCTCTATTCGTCCGGCTCCACGGGGCGGCCGAAGGGCACCGTGCATACGCATGGCAACCTGTTTCATACCGCCGATCTCTATGCGCGCCAGGTGCTCGGCCTGCGTGAAGACGATGTGGTTTTTTCCGCGGCGAAGCTGTTCTTTGCCTATGGCCTAGGCAACGCGCTGACGTTCCCGCTCGCTGTTGGCGCCACCACGGTGCTGATGGCCGAGCGCCCCACGCCGCAGGCTGTTTTCCGGCGCCTGCGCGAGCACCGGCCCACGGTTTTCTGCGGCGTGCCGACGCTTTACGCAGGCATGCTGGCCGCAAGCGACCTGCCCGCGCGGGCGGACGTCGCACTGCGGCTTTGCACCTCGGCGGGAGAAGCGCTGCCCAAGGATATGGGCGATCGTTTCCAGGCGCATTTTGGTTGCGACATCCTTGATGGGATCGGCTCCACGGAGATGCTGCACATCTTTCTCTCGAACCGTCCCGGCGACGTGCGCTACGGCACCACCGGCAAGCCGGTGCCCGGTTATGCGCTGAAGCTGCTCGACGAAGCGGGTCAGCCGTGCGCGCCGGGCGAGATCGGCGACCTCTTTATCAAGGGGCCGAGCGCCGCGCTGATGTACTGGGGGAACCGCGACAAGAGCCGCGACACCTTCGTTGGCGAATGGACCCGCAGTGGCGATAAATACCTGCAGGATGCGGACGGCTATTTCATCTACGCCGGGCGCAGCGACGACATGCTCAAGGTGGGCGGCATCTATGTCTCGCCATTCGAGGTGGAGGCGGTGCTGGCGCAGCACCCGGCCGTGCTGGAGGCCGCGGTGATCGGCGTGACCGATGCCGACGGGCTGGTCAAGCCCAAGGGCTTCGTGGTGATGCGCCCCGGCCACTCGTGGCATGAGGACATGGCGGCGGAGTTGCAGGTCTTTGTCAAGTCGCGGCTGGCTCCCTACAAATATCCGCGCCAGATCGAATGCGTGGCCGAGTTGCCGAAGACGGCCACCGGCAAGATCCAGCGTTTCCGCCTGCGCCAGCGCGAGGAAGCTGCGCAGGCCGGGGGCTGAGAATCAAAGTCCAAGGCAAGAAACAAAGACATAGGCAAAGGCAAAAGCATGCAAAGCGAGTTGGTGGAAATTCCTTTCGACGGCCGCCGTATCCAGGTGGAAGTGCAGTGGCTGCGCCCGGACCGGCAGGAGCGCCCGCTGGTGGTCTTCCTGCATGAAGGGCTGGGTTCAATCAGCATGTGGCGCGACTATCCGGCCGCCCTGTGCGAGGCCGGCGATTTTCGCGGGCTGGTGCTGTCGCGCTATGGCTATGGCCGCTCCACGCCGCGTCCCGCGGAGGAAAAGTGGGGCGTCGACTTCATGCACCGGCAAGCGAGCGAGGCCTTGCCGGCGCTGTTTGATGCACTTCAGATCGGGCCCGGCCGCAGCCGCGGCATGCCCTGGCTGTTCGGTCACAGCGACGGCGGCTCGATCGCCCTGATCTACGCCGGCAGCTTCCCGCAGGCAGTCGACGGGATCACCGTGCTGGCGCCTCACATCATGGTCGAGGACGTGTCGGTGAACAGCATCCGGGCCACCCGCGAAACCTACCTGCAGACCGATCTGCGCAGCAAGCTGGCACGCCATCATGCCGACGTGGATTCGGCCTTCTGGGGCTGGAACGACATCTGGCTCGATCCCGCCTTCCGCGCCTTCGATCTGCGGCCCTTGCTGCCGCAATTGCGTTGCCCTGTGCTCGCCGTGCAAGGCGAAGACGACGAATACGGCACCATGGCACAGATTGAGGGTATCCATCGATATGCGCCACAAACCGTCCTGCTTAAACTCCCGCGATGCGGCCACTCGCCGCACCGCGACCAGCCAGGGCCGTTGACGGATGCGGCGGTCCGGTTTATAACGGCGCATACTTCATACCTAAAATAATTTCGCGCCCCCTGCACGTTAGCCTGCATTTCCAGCGATTCCGGCAGTTCGCGAAGTCCGCGATTGCCGCGAGTCGCCCGGAAGCCCGCAGGCCGGCGATGCCGGCCCAGGCGACGGAAGTCGGCTTGACCACCAGGAGACATCCATGCATCGCTTCACATCGCGCGGGCTGGCGCCCGCATGCCTTGCCATTGCTGCATCCTTCGCCTTCGCCGCGGGCGCCAGCGCCCAAGGCACCGGCAAGATCAAGGTTGGCTTCATGCTGCCCTACACGGGTACTTACGCCTCCCTCGGCAATGCCATCGAGAATGGCTTCAAGATGTACGTGCAGGAGCAGGGCGGCAAGCTGGGCGGGCGTGAGATCGAGTACTTCAAGGTGGACGACGAGTCCGATCCCGCCAAGGCGCCGGAGAACGCTACCAAGCTGATCAAGCGCGACCAGGTCGATGTGGTGGTAGGCACGGTACACTCCGGCGTGCAGATGGGCATCGTCAAGGTAGCCAAGGAAAACAACACGCTGCTGATCATTCCCAATGCGGGCGTGGACGAAGCCACAGGCCCGCTGTGCGGCCCCAATATCTTCCGTTCTTCGTTCTCCAACTGGCAGCCGGGCTATGCCATGGGCCACGTGCTGGCCGAACGCGGCATGAAGAAGGTGGTCACGCTGACCTGGAAGTACGCGGCCGGGGAGCAGTCGGTCAAGGGCTTCAAGGAGGCCTTCGAAGCCAAGGGCGGCAAGGTGGTGAAAGAACTGAGCCTGCCGTTCCCCAACGTCGAGTTCCAGGCGCTGATCACCGAGGTGGCGTCGATCAAGCCCGATGCGGTGTTCGTCTTCTTTGCCGGCGGCGGCGCCGTGAAGTTCGTCAAGGACTGGGCCGCGGCGGGCCTCAAGGACAAGATCCCGCTCTACGCCTCGGGTTTCCTTACCGACGGCACGCTGGAAGCGCAGGGCAATGCGGCGCAAGGCCTGGAAACCACGCTGCACTATGCCGATGGCCTGTCCAACGCGCGCGACAAGGGCTTCCGCCTGGAGTACGCCAAAACCTACAAGCTGCAGCCGGACGTGTACGCCGTGCAAGGCTACGACGCCGCCCAGCTGCTGGCCGCCGGCGCCGGCGCGGTGAAGGGCGACATGACCAAGAAGGCCGAGGTCATCAAGGCGATGGAGCAGACCAAGGTCGACAGCCCGCGCGGCGCCTTTACGCTGTCGAAGGCGCACAATCCGGTGCAGGATTTCTACCTGCGCAAGGTGGACGGCCGCGAGAACAAGGTCGGCGCGATTGCCGTAAAGGGGCTGGCCGATCCGGCGCGCGGCTGCCGTCTCTGAACGGTTGAATGCTGTGGCCCGGCGCCGCTCCCGCGGCACCGGGCAGAAGTCCGGCCCGCCATGCCGTGTCCCGTCCGGGCCGGTAGCGGCGGAGCCGCATACCGCAACCGAGTTGCCGCTTTGCCGCATGGATATCCATGGATATCGTTTCCTTCTTCATACAGTGCCTTAACAGCATCCAGTACGGTTTGCTGCTCTTCCTCGTGGCGAGCGGCCTGACCCTGATCTTCGGCATCATGGGCGTGATCAATCTTGCCCATGGCAGCTTCTACATGCTGGGTGCCTACCTGGCCTTCACCCTGGCCGGGCTGACCGGCAACCTGTTGATCGCCATCCCGCTGGGCATCGTGCTGGCGGTGGCATTCGGCTATGTGCTGGAGTGGGTGTTTTTCAGCTACCTCTACGAGCGCGAGCATCTGCAGCAAGTGCTGATGACCTACGGCCTGATCCTGGTGTTCGAAGAGATGCGCAGCATCCTGGTGGACGACGACGTGCACGGCGTGACGGTGCCGGCGATGCTCGACTGGGCGCTGCCGATCGGCAACGACATGACCTATCCGGTCTATCGCCTGTTTATCTCGGCGATTTGCCTGCTGGTGGCCGCGGCCTTGTACCTGGTGATCCGCCGCACGCGGCTGGGCATGATGATCCGCGCCGGTGCGACCAACCGCGAGATGGTGCAGTCGCTGGGCATTAACGTCACGGTGCTGTACCGCTTCGTGTTCGCCCTCGGGGTGGCGCTGGCGGTGCTGGCCGGCATGATCGCCGCACCGGTGTCCTCGGTCTATCCCGGCATGGGCGGCCAGGTGCTGATCGTGTGCTTCGTGGTGGTGGTGATCGGCGGCATCGGCTCGGTCAAGGGGGCCATGGTGGCCTCGCTGCTGCTGGGCTTTGTCGACACATTCGGCAAGGTGTTCTGGCAGGAGGCCTCCGGCGTGCTGATCTACCTGTTGATGGCACTCATCCTGCTCTGGAAACCCCAGGGCTTGTTCAAGGCGGGGTAAGGATATGCCGAGCGATATCAACGCACTGGACCGTCCGCTGCGCGCGCGTGGCGGGTCCGCGCACTTGCTGGGCGGCCTGGGATGGCTGGCGGCCTTTGCCGTGCTGGCGGTGCTGCCGCTGCTGCTGAATGCGGACGGGCAACGTTTCTATATCGAGTTGCTCAGCAAGGTCATGATCATGGCCATCTTCGCGCTGTCGCTCCAATTGCTGATCGGCTACAGCGGGCTGGTCAGCCTGGGTCACGCCGCCTATTTCGCCATGGCCGCCTATGCCACCGCGATGATGGCGCCGCAGGCCGGGCCGGGCAATGGCTGGCTCTTGCTGCTGGGCGCGCTTGGCGCGGCGGCGCTGCTGGCGCTAGTGGTGGGCGCGCTGGTGCTGCGCACGCGCGGCATCTATTTCATCATGGTCACGCTCGCCTTCGCCCAGATGGTGTACTTCGTGTTCCACGACACCAAGATCGCAGGCGGCAGCGACGGCACCTATATCTATTTCCGGCCCGAGTTCGGCTTGTTGGGGGCGCGGCCGTTCGATGTCAACGACGTCACGCATTTCTACTGGCTGGTGCTCGGCGCGCTGGCGCTGACGGTGGCCGGCCTGGCGGTGGTGCTGCGCTCGCGCTTCGGCCATGCGCTGGTGGGCATCAAGCATAACGAGCAGCGCATGCGCGCCGCCGGCTACGCCACCTACCGCTATCAGCTCGGCGCCTTCGTGGTGGCCGGCACGTTTGCCGGCCTGGCGGGCTATCTGTATGCCATCCAGTATGGCTTCGTCAATCCGGAGATCGCATCCTGGCACCAGTCCGGCAACGCCATGCTGATGGTGATTCTGGGCGGCGCCGGAAGCCTGGCCGGGGCGGTGCTGGGCGCCTTTTCCTTCGTGTTGCTCGCGGAATGGTTCAGCACGCTGACGAAGCACTGGCAACTGCTGATGGGCGGTTTCGTCATCGTGGCGGTGGCCTTGCTGCCACATGGACTGGTCAGCCTGGCGCGCGGGGTTGCGCGCCGGCGCCAAGGGGGATCCCGATGAATGCACCTGTCTTGTCGGCCCGCAAGCTGACCCGCCGCTTCGGTGGCCTCACGGCGGTGGGCGACGTGGATATCGACCTCGCCTTGCATGAGATCCACGCGGTGATTGGCACCAATGGCGCGGGCAAGTCGACGCTGATCAATATGCTGTCGGGCGAACTGCCGCCTTCGTCGGGCAGGCTGCAACTGCAGGGGCGCGACGTGACCGGCTGGTCGCAGCCGCGCCTGGCGCGCGAAGGCGTTGGCCGCAGCTACCAGCGCAACAATATCTTCCTGCCGCTGACGGTGCGCGAGAACTGCCGGCTGGCGGCCCAGTCGCGCGCGCAGCGGGCCTGGCGGCTGTGGGAAGACGCGCAGCGCTGCCGCACCAGCCGCGCGCTGGGCGACGAGGCGCTGGAGTGCGCTGGCCTGGCGGGTTGTGCCGATACCGTCGCCACGGCCTTGTCGCATGGCCAGAAGCGTCAGCTCGAGGTCGCCATGTGCCTGGCCACCCAACCTACCGTGCTGCTGCTGGATGAGCCGCTGGCGGGCATGGGCGCGGAGGAGTCGGCGCGCATGCTGGCCCTGTTGCGCTCGCTGCGCGATGGCCATGCGGTATTGCTGGTCGAGCACGACATGGAGGCGGTCTTCTCGGTCGCCGACCGTATCACTGTGATGGTCAACGGCGCCGTTATCGCCTCGGGCGAACCGGACGCGATCCGCGTCAACCGCGAAGTCCAGCAGGCTTATCTTGGCGAAGAGGGCGAGGAGGGGGGGGCGACCCCCGTGCAAGCGGCGCCACGCAGGGAGCAAGCGGCATGAGCGCGATGATTCAAGCGAGCGGCGTGCACGCCTGGTATGGCAGCAGCCATGTCCTGCGCGGGGTCGATTTCAGCGTTGGCGCGGGCGAGACCGTGGGATTGCTTGGGCGCAACGGCATGGGCAAGAGCACGTTGCTGCGCACCTTGCTGGGCCATGTGCGGCAGCGCGAGGGAACCATTCTTGTCGCCGGGCGCGACGTTTCGCGCGCGCAGCCCTATGAGGTGGCGCGCCTGGGAGTGGCCTATGTGCCCGAAGGGCGTGGGATTTTCCCCAACCTCTCCGTGCGCGAGAACCTGGTGATGGCGGCGCGCAAGGGCCCGTCAGGACGGCTGGACTGGGACGAAGCAAGGGTGCTGGATCTCTTTCCGCGTCTCAAGGAGCGCCTTGGCCATGGCGGGCAACAGCTTTCCGGCGGCGAGCAGCAGATGCTGTCGATCGGGCGCGCCCTGATGACGAATCCCGATTGCCTGATCCTGGACGAGGCGACCGAAGGCCTGGCGCCGCGTATCGTCGCCGAGATCTGGCAGGTCATCGCCACCGTGCGCGCCACCGGCATTGCCTCCGTGGTGGTGGACCGCAACTACCGCACGGTACTGGCTAATGCCGACCGCGTGGTGGTGCTGGAGAAGGGCGCGGTTGTCATGAACGGTCCCGCCGCGGAACTGGCGGTGCAACCGGGCCTGCTGGATCGCTATTTAGGTGTCTAATTGTGCCTAAATCGACACAAATTGTGGTGGTGTAGCAACGGCAAGACGCATGCATGGCTCCGCCAGGTTTGTGGTTCAAGGCGCGCAAAGCGCTTGACCGGCCGGGACTTCCCTCTCATGCTTGACGCGTCATCAGCATATGGCGGGTTTCCAGGCGGGACGCTCCCAGTGGTCGCCACCCGGCACTTCATCTAGAATGGCGCGCGTTTGTGCAATGCAATAGCGGCGCGTTGCCGTTGCGCCCGATCAGGCGCACGCGCCGTGTGCCGAGGGCGTTGCGCGAGCCCTTCAACCAGACCTTTATCCATGACCCAGCCCGCAACCACCAGTCATTATTTTGTAGAAAGTCCCAGCAGGCGCGCGCTGGTGATCGGGGCAATCGGTGTCGTCTTCGGCGATATCGGTACCAGTCCGTTGTATGCGTTGAAGGAGTGCTTCAGTAGCGAGCATGGCATTCCCTTCAGCGACGCGGCCGTGATGGGCATCATTTCCATGCTGTTCTGGGCGATGATCATCGTGGTGTCGCTCAAGTACGTGATGTTCGTCATGCGGGCCGACAACGACGGCGAGGGCGGCATCCTGGCCCTGATGGCGCTGGCGCTGCGCACCGCCGCGCCGCGTTCGCGGATGGCGAAACTGCTGATGATGTTCGGCATCTTCGGCGCCTGCATGTTCTATGGCGACGCGGTGATCACGCCCGCGATCTCGGTGCTGTCCGCCGTCGAGGGCCTGGAAATCGCCGCGCCCGGGCTTTCTCACTTTGTCATACCGATCACCCTGGTGATCCTTGTGGCCCTTTTCATGATCCAGCGCAGCGGCACCGCCGCGGTGGGCAAGCTGTTCGGGCCGATCATGATGGTGTGGTTCGTGGCGCTCGGCGCGCTGGGCGTGTATCACATGGTGCATGCGCCCGGGATCCTGATGGCGGTGAATCCGTACTATGGGGTCATTTTCCTGATGGAGCATTCGCTGCAGGCCTTTGTGGTGCTCGGCTCGGTGTTCCTGGTGCTGACCGGCGCGGAAGCGCTCTATGCCGATATGGGCCACTTCGGCATCCGTCCGATCCGCATGGGCTGGTTCGCGGTGGTGATGCCGTGCCTGATGCTCAACTATTTCGGCCAGGGCGCCATGCTGCTGCAGAATCCCGAAGCCATCAGCAACCCGTTTTACCTGATGGTGCCGCAGCCTTTGCTGATCCCCATGGTGCTGCTGGCCACCTGCGCGACGGTGATTGCCTCGCAGGCGGTGATCTCGGGTGCCTTCTCGCTGACCAGCCAGGCCATCCAGCTTGGCTTCGTGCCGCGCATGCGCATCCGCTATACCTCGGACGCGGAAATCGGCCAGATCTACCTGCCGGTCATCAACTGGCTTCTGCTGGTGCTGGTGGTGATCGTGGTGGTGGCCTTCAAGAAGTCCGACAATCTGGCGGCTGCCTACGGCATCGCGGTGACCACCACCATGGTGATCACTACTTTCCTCGCCGCCGTGGTCATGCGCAATGTGTGGAAATGGAACCCGGTGCTGGTGACGCTGATCGGCCTGACGTTCCTGCTGGTCGACCTGGCCTTCTTCTCCGCCAACCTGCTGAAGATCGCCGAGGGCGGCTGGTTCCCGCTGCTGATGGGCGGCAGCGCCTTCTTCCTGCTGATGACCTGGCACAGCGGCCGCAAGCTGCTGCGCGCGCGCAGCCTGGAGGATGGCATTCCGCTCGAACCCTTCATCGGCGGCCTGCTGGCTCACCCACCGCACCGGGTCGAAGGGACGGCCGTCTTCCTGACCGGCAATACGGAGTCGGTGCCGGTCTCGCTGCTGCACAACCTCAAGCACAACCGCGTGCTGCATGAACGCGTGGTGTTCCTGAGCTTTGTGACGCGCGACGTGCCCTACGTGGACGACGATCATCGCCTCACGTGCAAGGACCTTGGCGGCGGCGTGTTTATCCTCAAGTCAGAATACGGCTTCAAGGAAACACCGGACGTGCAGCGGGTGCTGGACCTGGCCCAGCGCAAGCTCAATATGCAGTTCGAGTTGATGGAGACGTCGTTCTTCATCGCACGCGAGTCGGTCATTCCTTCAAAGCTGCCGGGCATGTCGATGTGGCGCGAGAGCTTGTTCGCCTGGATGCATCAGAACGGCGCCAAGCCTTCGGATTTCTTCCAGATCCCGGCCAACCGGGTGGTTGAGCTTGGTACCAAGGTGGAGATCTGACGCCAGGTTTGAGGGCTCGCATGCGCTGACGAGCCACGGCCGTGCAAACTGAATGTTTGATGCCCTATGGCTACAAGATCCGTCAATTCCTGGATCTTGTAGCCATAGGGCATCTTTTTTTGGTTTGATGTCTGTTGTTCACGACCCACCGGGTGGCGGTTGGCTAGTCTGTGCGCGGGACCGACCTCCGCACGTTTCGGATGGCCTGGGTGCTTCTGCCGCATCGGTAGCCGGCGCACGTTTGCTCCTGGCTACAGGTTGCCCCGGAATCAGCGATGCGCTAGTATGTATATACGTTAATGTATATCAAAGGGGGCGACGGTGAACCTGCAAATCGCGAAATGGGGCAATAGCCTCGCGCTACGTATCCCCGCTGATTACGTTCGCCACGCTGGTCTCAAGGAGGGCGACCAAGTGCAGGCCAACCTGACCGTGGATGGCGGTATAAGCATTCGTGCGGCCAAATGGGACCGGAAGGCTTTCGCGCAAGAACTGGAGTCGACTCGCGAGGCGATGCCGATGACGGAATCGGTCATGAAGGAGTTGCGGCACGGAGCGCGCTACTGATGGTGTACGTTGACACGAGTGTACTGGTGGCGCTCTGCGTGAATGAGCCAATGAGTCCCGCTGTTTCGCAGTGGTACGCGGCGTGTACCGAAGAAATGGCCTCTGCCGCGTGGTGTGTTACCGAATTCGCGAGCGCCCTTGGCATCAAGCAGCGGACAAAACAACTGTCGGTCGAACAGGGGGCATCTGCATGGCAGGCATTCGAACGCCTGTGTGCTGGCGACCTACAGTTACTGCCAGTCGAACCGCAGACATTCCATCGCGCTGCAGTGCTAACCCTGGATGCGTCCGCGGGGCTCCGTGCGGGCGATGCGCTGCACCTTGCATCTGCGCTGGATGCCAAGGCTAAGACCATGGCGACGCTCGATGACGTGCTGGCCCGCAATGCGAAGCGAATGAAGATTAATCCGCTCGCGTTTTGAGCGCCGCCTGGCGGGGCGCTCCTTATCGCCTACCTCGCAGATTCACATCTCCAAGGGGTAACTCCGTCATAATGCCGCACACGCGACAAAAGAAGCCCCTGTGCATGGCACAGGGGCTTTTATCCACGGGCGCCTGACGCTCAGCGCTTGAGCTTGGCGAACGCCGCCGCCATCGCGCCGGACGGCTCCGCTTCGCGGCGCTGGCCGCCGAAGCCCTTGCCCTGGCCGGGGCGCTGTCCCTGTCCCTGGCGCGGCCCGTTGCCGCGGTCCGATTGTCCCGCGCGGACCGGGCCCTGGCCGGGCTCGTCGTCCAGGCGCATGGTCAGGCCGATACGATTGCGCTTGACGTCCACCTCCATCACCTTGACCTTGACGATCTGGCCGGCCTTGACCGCCTCGTGCGCGTCCTTGATGAACTTGGTGGAGAGGGCGGAGATGTGGACCAGGCCGTCCTGGTGCACGCCGATATCGACGAATGCGCCAAAGGCTGCGACGTTGGTGACCACGCCTTCGAGCACCATGCCGGGTTGCAGGTCCTTGATGTCCTCCACGCCGTCCTGGAACGTCGCGGTCTTGAACTCGGGACGCGGGTCGCGGCCGGGCTTCTCCAGTTCGGAGAGAATGTCGCGCACCGTCGGCAGGCCGAAGGTCTCGTCGGTGAAGGTCGTCGGCGACAGGCCGCGCAGCGCGTCGCGGTTGCCCATCACGTCGGGCAGGCCCTTCTTGATATGGTCGAGGATGCGCTTGACCACGGGGTAGGCCTCCGGGTGCACCGAGGAGCGGTCCAGCGGATTGTCGCCATCATTGACGCGCAGGAAGCCGGCGGCTTGTTCGAATGTCTTGTCGCCCAGGCGCGGCACCTTTTTCAGCGCATCGCGGTTGGCGAACGCGCCGTTGGCATCGCGGTACTCGACGATATTGCGCGCGAGCACGGTGTTCAGGCCCGATACGCGCGCCAGCAGCGGGGCCGAGGCGGTATTCACGTCCACGCCCACGGCATTCACGCAATCCTCCACCACGGCGTCCAGCGCGCGCGCCAGTTCGCGCTGGTTCACGTCATGCTGGTACTGGCCCACGCCGATCGACTTCGGGTCGATCTTGACCAGCTCGGCGAGCGGATCCTGCAAACGGCGCGCGATCGAAACCGCACCGCGGATCGACACGTCCAGATCGGGGAATTCCTTGGCCGCCAGTTCCGATGCGGAGTACACCGAGGCGCCGGCTTCGCTGACCACGATCTTGGTCAGCTTGGCCTCGGGCAGCTGTTTCATCAGGTCCTGCACCAGCTTGTCGGTCTCGCGGCTGGCCGTGCCGTTGCCGATCGAGACCAGCATCACATTGTGCTGCTTGGCCATGCGCGCCAGCGTGGCGAGCGAGCCGTTCCAGTCGCGGCGCGGCTCGTGCGGGTAGATGGTGGCGGTGTCGATGAGCTTGCCGGTGGTGTCGACCACGGCCACCTTGCAGCCCGTGCGGATGCCCGGGTCGATGCCCATCACCGACTTCGGACCGGCCGGCGCGGCCAGCAGCAGTTCGTGCAGGTTGCGGCCGAACACCTTGATGGCTTCGCTCTCTGCGGTTTCGCGCAGTTGCGTCAGCAGCTCGGTCTCGAGGTGCGGCTGCACCTTGACGCGCCAGCACCAGCGGCACACGTCGGCCAGCCACTTGTCGGCGGGACGGTTCTGGTTCTGGATGCCGACGTGGCGGGCAATCATGCCTTCGCACGGGTGCGGCACCATGGCGTCCTGTTCCTCGCCCAGGCCGAGCTTGACCATCAGCACGCCCGCATTGCGGCCGCGGAACAGCGCCAGCGCGCGGTGCGACGGAATGGTGCGGATGGTCTCGCTGTATTCGTAGTAGTCGCGGAATTTCTCTTCCTCCGCGCCTTCCTTGCCTTCCATCACGGACGAACTCACCATGCCGTTGTTCCACAGGTGCTCGCGCACCTTGCCGAGCAGTTCGGCGGTTTCGCCGAATTGCTCCGACAGGATGTCGCGTGCGCCGTCGAGTGCGGCCTTGACGTCGGGCACGCCGCCATCGGCGGTGGGATTGCCGTTGACATACCTGGCGGCCTCGGTCTGCGGGTCCAGCGTGGGATCGGCCAGCAGGGCAAGGGCCAGCGGCTCGAGCCCGCACTCGCGCGCGATCTGGGCACGGGTGCGGCGCTTGGGCTTGTAGGGCAGGTACAGATCTTCCAGGGCCTGCTTGGTCTCGGCGCCTTCGACGGCCGCGCGCAGTTCGGGCGTCAGCTTGCCTTGCTCCTCGATGGAAGCGAGGATGGTGGCGCGGCGCTCTTCCATCTCGCGCAGGTAAAGCAGGCGCTCTTCCAGGTTACGCAGATGCGTGTCGTCCAGGTTGCCGGTGACCTCCTTGCGGTAGCGCGCAATGAAAGGCACGGTCGCGCCTTCGTCGAGCAGTTCCACGGCCGCGGCCACCTGGCGGGGTTGGACGGAGAGTTCGGCCGCGATGAGCGACACGATCTTTTGCATGACGGAAGCTGGCAGATTGGACATCAGGAAAACAGTCGGTCGAAAGCGGGGCATTTTGCCACAAGCTTGCCGCGGCGCGGCGCGGTGTTCAGGGCAGGGCACAGCCGGCGTTCCGGCGGAGGCTGGCCAGGCATCAATAAGCCGCCGTGCCCTGGGGCAAGAGGCGGGGCGGATGTTAGAATCCGGGCATGATCGTCAAGCCACATCCGGCCCCACTCGCGGCCGCGTTATCCGACTGCTCCGCCACCCCGGCCAAGGCCCGCTCTCTGTCCGCGCAGCTGCGGCTTGCCTTGCTGTGCGCCGGCCTGGCGGTGTTGCTCATGCCAATGCGCGGCCATGCGCAGGCGGCCCCGGGCGCTGCGCAGGCCCCTGCCCAGGCAACTGAGGCGCAAGCGCCGCAGCCGCCGTCGCGGGATTTCGCCGCGGAGCGCAAGGCCATCGTCGATTCGCGTGCCTGGACCGATTATCGCTACGGCAAGGCGGAGCACGATTGCTACAACAGTTTTTTTGTTACGCACTGCATCGACAAGGCCAAGGATGTGCGCCGCGGGGAACTGCAGGTGCTGCGCAAGCGGGAACTGGAGGTTGGAGAAGCGGAGCGCGCCTTCAAGGCGGTCGAGCGCGACCAGGCTCAGGCCATCAAGCGTGCCGAGTACGAAGCCGGCCAGCCTGCCCGCGAAGCCAATGAACGCGCCAGCCGCGAGAGTTTCGAGCGCAAGCAGCAGGAACAGCAACTGCGCGATGCGCAGCATCAGGCCGATGCTCCGCAGCGTGCCGCCAATGCCGAGGCTTACAACAAGAAGCAGGCTGACTTCGATGCGCGCATCAAGGCAGCGCAAGAGCAGGGCGCGCAGCAGGCCAGGCAGCGGCAGGAAAATGTAAAGGCGTTCGAGGCGAAGCAGCGCGAAGCCGAACAACGGCAAAAAGACGTCGACGAGCGCCGCGCCAAGGCCAAGGAACAGCAGGGGCAGGCCACGACGCCGCGTCCCTTCGGTTTCTGAGCGGTGCGAGCCGCGCCCACAGCCGGGGGCAATACCGGCGACAATGGCCGGTGCAAGACGACGCGACGCGCCACGCGGTGCCAGCGTCGGAAGCCATACCGGCCCGCCGGCGCCAGCGCCGGCTTTGATCGGGGGAGCCCATGGACCGCAACCTGAATACCTTATCGCGGCAGATCATGGAGTTGCAGATCGAACACCGCGATCTCGATTACCTGATTGACCGCATGGCGGCTGACGCCACGCACGACGAGCTGCAGCTGCGGCGCCTGAAAAAGCGCCGCCTCAAGCTCAAGGATGCGATTACCTTGCTCCAGCTTCAGCTCGAGCCGGACGTGCCCGCCTG
The DNA here is from genome assembly GCF_056398185.1 of Cupriavidus sp. 05L310. Classification (NCBI taxonomy): domain Bacteria; kingdom Pseudomonadati; phylum Pseudomonadota; class Betaproteobacteria; order Burkholderiales; family Burkholderiaceae; genus Cupriavidus; species Cupriavidus sp. 05L310. The sequence goes on along the minus strand of NZ_JBFTOX010000056.1, from coordinate 22,189 downwards.
ATTCCCCTTGTCCACGGGCCGTCGCTGAAGCGGTCCGCCATAAAGCCTCGCCTTGCCCGCCTCCGAAGAAGACCTTTCCGCCACGCCCGCGGTCCCCGTAACGACCACCGTGTCCGCTGCGGCCGACACGCCAGATACGCCCGCAATGCCGGCCGCCAGCGGTACCGGGCCGTCCGGTGCCGCGGTATCGCATGCCGCCGAACTGGCTACCATCTTCGCCCCGACCGGGACCCTGGCGCAGGGCATCGAAGGCTACCGCCCGCGCGAGGCGCAAGAGCGCATGGCCGAGGCCGTGGCCAGCGCGATCGAGCGCGCCGACACGGTCATCGTCGAGGCCGGCACCGGTACCGGCAAGACCTTTGCCTATCTGGTCCCCGCCATGTTGTGGGGCGGCAAGGTCATCCTCTCCACCGGTACCAAGAACCTGCAGGACCAGCTCTTCCTGCGCGATATCCCCACGGTGCGGCGCGCGCTCAATGTGCCGGTGTCGGTCGCGCTGCTCAAGGGGCGGGCCAACTATCTCTGCCACTACCATCTGGAACGCGCCGAAATCCAGGGCCGCCTGGCCTCGCGGCAGGACGCCGCATGGCTGCGCGAGATTGCCCGGTTTGCCAAGGTGACGTCCACGGGCGACAAGGCCGAGCTTGCCTCGGTGCCGGAAAACGCGCCGGTATGGCAACTGGTCACTTCGACTCGCGACAACTGTCTCGGCACGGAGTGCCCGAACTACAAAGAGTGCTTTGTCATGCGCGCGCGCAAGGAGGCGCAGCAAGCCGACCTGGTGGTGGTCAACCATCACCTGTTTTTTGCCGACGTCGTACTGCGCGACACAGGCATGGCGGAACTGTTGCCGGCGGCCAACACAGTCATCTTCGACGAGGCGCACCAGCTGCCGGAGACGGCCACGCTGTTCTTTGGCGACAGCCTGTCGACCAGCCAGTTGCTGGAGCTCGCGCGGGATACCGTGGCCGAAGGCCTCTCGCACGCGCGGGACGCCGCCGACTGGGTGCGCATCGCGGCACCCCTGGAGCGTGCCGCGCGGGACTTGCGGCTGGCCTTTACCAAGGACAATGCGCGCCTGGCGGTGAACCAGATCGAAGCGGACCCGCGCATCAGCAAGCCTTTTTTTGAGACGCTGGACGCACTCGAAAGTGCGCTGGGGGAGTTCGTGACCCTGCTGGAAAGCCAGGCAGAGCGCGCCGAGTCGCTGGAGCAGTGCCACCGCCGCGCGGTGGAGCTCGATCAGCGCCTGGCGGCCTGGCGTAGCGAATCCAAGGCCGCGCCGCAGCCCGCCGCGAGCGGCGAGGCGCAAGATGGCGCGGTGGCGGCCCCTGCAGCCGCCTTCGGGCCGGACACGGTGCGCTGGGTGGAGGTGTTCTCCCACACGGTGCAGCTGCATCGCACCCCGTTGTCGATCGCGCCAATCTTTACGCGTCAGCGCGAAGGCCACCCGCGAGCCTGGGTATTTACCTCGGCCACGCTCTCGGTGAAGGGCAATTTCAGCCACTACGCTGCCCAGCTCGGGCTGGACAAGGACAGGTCGCTGACCTTGCCAAGCCCGTTCGACTACGCCGAGCAGGGCCTGCTCTACGTGCCGCGAGACCTGCCGGCGCCGCAGTCGCCCCAGTTCACGGAAGCGGTGGTGCAAACCGCGTTGCCGCTGATCGAGGCGGCGGGCGGTCGCGCCTTTCTGCTCTGCACCACGCTGCGGGCGGTGCAGCGTGCCTCCGATATGCTTTACGAGGCCTTCGCGGAGCGCGGCCTGGCACTACCCCTGCTGGTCCAGGGCCAGGCCAGCCGCACGGAACTGCTCGACCGTTTCCGTGAGCTTGGCAATGCGGTGCTGGTCGGCAGCCAGAGTTTCTGGGAGGGCGTCGACGTGCGTGGCGAGGCGCTGTCACTGGTGATCATCGATAAACTGCCGTTTGCGCCACCCGACGATCCCGTGCTGGCCGCACGCATGGAAGTGCTGCAGAAAAAGGGCCTGAGCCCGTTCGCCGTGCACCAGTTGCCGCATGCGGTGATCACGCTCAAGCAGGGCGCGGGGCGCCTGATCCGCTCCGAGACAGACCGTGGGGTGCTGGTGATCTGCGATACCAGGCTGGTGGAGAAGCCCTATGGTCGCCAGATCTGGCAGAGCCTGCCGCCCTTCAAGCGGACGCGCGAGGCCGAGACCGTGATCCGCTTCCTGGAATCGATCCGGGACGGCGGGGAGGCGCCAGCGGCGGACCAAGGGGGCGAAGCGCGGCCCGATTGAGCAGGCAACAAAAAGCCCGGTCGAGACCGGGCTTTTTGTTGCCGGGGCTTGCGCCTCCGGCCTACTCAATTGCATGCCTGCCGTTCAGAACACTTCCCACCAGGACTTGTCCTTGCGGCGTTCTCCATACTTGATGTAATCGCTGTTGGGGAAGTTCTTTTCCATCACGCGGGCGGTATCGTCGCGCAGATCCTTCATGCCCAGCGAGTCGTAGGAACGGATCATGATGTACAGCGCTTCTTCGTTGGCCGGGGCGCCATCATATTCCTTGAGCGCCTGCTGGGCGCGGTTGGCGGCGGCCAGGTAGGCGCCACGCTTGTAGTAGTAGCGTGCCGCATGGACCTCGTGCTGGGCCAGCGCGTTCACGATGTACTGCATGCGCGCGGCGGAGTCCGGCGTGTACTTGCTGTCGGGGAAGCGCGTGACGAGGGTGTTGAATGCGTCATACGCGGCGCGCGCGGCCTTGGGGTCGCGCTCGCTCAGGTCCTGGCCGGAAAAGCGGCCGAGCCAGCCCAAATTATCATTGAAGTTGATCAGGCCCTTCAGGTAATAGGCATAATCCACGTTCGGGTGATTCGGATGCAACTGGATGAAGCGGTCAACCGAGGCCAGGGCCGCGGCGGTTTCGCCATCCTTGTAGCTGGCATAGGCGGAATCGATCTGCGCCTGCTGCGCGAAACGGCCGAAGGGGTAACGTCCTTCCAGCTTATCGTACAGCTTGACTGCACGGGTGAAGTCGCCGGAATCGAGTGCGTCCTTGGCTTCCGAATATAATTTGTTAGCCGACCAGCCGGCAGTTTCGTCTGGTTGATCCGACAGCAGGCCGCACGCCGATAGCATGACGCAGCCGCCTGCGAGCAGAATCGCTCCAATTCTTGCGCGCCAGTTGGCGCGCTTCATGCTCATCGATTGCATGGGCAACATATCCCGGATGAAAAATAGCGTCAAGCATTATAGCCCAAGCCCCTTGCCGGCAACCGCCGCCAAGGGCATCGCGCAGCAAGCTGCCGATTCAGCCGACACTTTGAACGAAGTGGAGGACCTGGAAGACCTGACCGATGTGGCCGCGCTAGGCGGCCTGGAGGCTGGTGCGCAGGCATCGCCGATCGAGTTGGAAATGCAGCAAGTGGAGTTTGAAGTAGACGGTGCGTCACATGGCGAGCGCCTCGATAAATTGCTGGCCCGCCATCTCAGCGGATTTTCGCGCAGCCGCCTGCAGCAATGGATCGAGAGCGGCGCGGTGCTGGTCGACGGCGAGGTGCGCCGCTCGAAGGCTTCGGTCCAGATGGGCGAGCGCGTCGTGGTGCGGCCGCAGGCCCCGGCCGAATCGCGCGCCTTCGTGCCGGAAGACGTGCCGCTCGAGGTGGTGTACGAGGACGCGGCAATGCTGGTCATCGACAAGCCCGCCGGGCTGGTGGTGCATCCCGCGGCCGGCAACTGGGGCGGCACGGTGCTCAACGGCCTGCTGCACCGCTATCCCGAGGCCGTGGGCCTGCCGCGCGCCGGCATCGTCCACCGGCTCGACAAGGAAACCTCCGGGCTGATGGTAGTGGCGCGCACGCTTACCGCCCAGACCGATCTCGTGCGCCAGTTGCAGGCGCGTACCGTCAAACGTACCTATCTGGCGCTGGTGTGGGGCGAGACGCCCGAATCGGGCACCATCGATGCGCCGATCGGCCGCGATCCGCGCGAGCGGATCCGCATGGCGATCGTGCTCACCAACAGCGGCAAGCCTTCGCGCACCCATTTCCGCACGCTGGGCACGGTGCCGCTCGGGCGGGGCCATGTCTCGATGGTGATGTGCCAGCTCGAAACCGGCCGCACGCACCAGATCCGCGTGCATTTCGAATCAATCGGCCATCCCCTGGTCGGCGATCCGGTCTACCATCGCGCCGCTACGCAGCGCGGCCAGCGCCCGGCCATCAAGGCGCCGCTGCCGGTGCCGCTGGGGCGCCAGGCGCTGCACGCCTTCCGGTTGGGGCTGGTGCATCCGACGACCGGCAAGTCCATGTCGTGGGAGGCGCCGCCGCCCGACGACCTGCAGGCATTGATCGAAGCGCTCGATTTCGACCGCGCCGATGATGAGGACGAGGATGACGGCTGGGTGGAGGGCGAGGACGGCGCATGGGAGTACGGCGATGACGACTGAGGCGCCGTGGCTGGTTCCTGACTGGCCGGCCCCGGCGCGGGTGCGCGCGTTGTCCACCACCCGTCAGGGCGGCTTGAGCCAGGCCCCTTACGGCCTGGCGGACGGCAGCCCGGGCGGGCTTAACCTCGGCACCCACGTGGGCGACGATCCCTCGGCGGTCGCCGGCAACCGGGCGCGCCTGGCCGCGCGGCTGCCGGCCGCGCCAGGCTGGCTGGAGCAGGTGCATGGCTGCGCGATCGCCACCGAGGACAAGTTCGCGGCCGATGGCGCGGTTCCGCAGGCGGACGCAAGCATTGCCGCGACCCCTGCGCGGGTCTGCGCCGTAATGACCGCGGATTGCCTGCCGGTGCTGCTCTGCGATCGTGCCGGCACGGTGGTGGGCGCGGCGCACGCTGGCTGGCGCGGGTTGTGCGGCGGGGTGATCGAATCCACGGTGGCACGCATGGGCGAGCGGGCAGGCGCGCAGGCCGAGTGGCTGGCCTGGCTTGGTCCTGCGATCGGCCCGCAAGCCTTCGAGGTCGGCGCCGAAGTCCGGCAGGCCTTTCTTGCCCAGGCGCTGCCCGAAGAAGCGGGACCGGTGGATCGCGCATTCCGCGCCGGCGCGGACGGCAAGTATTTCGCGGATATCTATGCGCTTGCCCGCATCCGCCTCGCGCGCGCGGGCTGTACCGCGGTGTATGGCGGCGACGCCTGCACCGTCAGCGATGCGCGGCGCTTCTACTCTTACCGGCGCGATGGCGTCACTGGCCGCATGGCCAGCCTGGTCTGGTTGGTCGCCTGAATTCCCCTCGCCGTTAGTCCCGGGCGGGCGGCAGGGCTGGTCGCGCGCCCGTCGCCTGGGCGGGTTGGGTTGCCTCGGGCTCCCCGGCGGCCGCGGGGTCCGGCTCGCTCTTGGCCTGTTTTGCTTCCTCGGCCTTGCGCCGGCGCCGGCGTCCAGGCGTGCCCATGATGTACACCAGGATCGCCACCGGGAACAGGCCATAAAAGACGAAAGTGGCCACGCCCGCGACCACGGTATGTACGGTAATGGCCATCATCAGGACCACGTACAGCCAACCGATTGCAACGATGTACATCAGAAAGTCATCCTTCTCGTGCAAGCTTGCCCCGGGGCCGGAGTGGCTGCGCCGGGCTGCCCGCAGATTCGCGCCGGGCGCATTTTGCCATTAGCGCCGGTCCGCGCAATTTTCCGCATTGACAGGCAGAACATTGCAAGGCAACAATGGCCTCGAGTGGCTTGCGATTATGTGTTCGCGAGCATTCGCAGGCTCCGCCGGCACCATCCGGTCCGCGGAGAGGCGTGTCCGGCAAGCATACCGCATGACGTCACCAGCCGAGGGTGTCAGCGCGGGCCGGTTTCGAGGCTGGAGGCGGGGGTGAGTCCCGCAGTGGTGGCACGCCGCCCAGCCAGCTTTCAAATAAGTGACGGCAGAGAGACGAAACATCATGGCAACCGGCAAAGGTGCGGCAGCTTCCGCCAAGGAAGACAAGTCCCAACCGTTTTCATTTGCTTCGGGGCCATTTGATCCAGCGACATGGCTGGAATGGACCCGTCAGGCACAGGCCAACGGTATGGCGACCCAGCAGGGCATGTCCGGCATGCCCGGCATTCCCGGTTTCGAGGCTTTGACGGGTTCCGCCATGGCGGGCGTGAAGATCGCGCCCGATCAGTTGGCCGGCATCCAGCAGCGCTACATGAAGGACTTCAGCGAGCTGTGGCGAAGCATGGCCGAAGGCGGCGCCAATCCGGCGGAGGCACTGGCCGACCGCCGCTTTGCAGGCGATGCCTGGCGCAGCAGCGCGGCCTTTCACTACGCGGCTGCCTTCTACCTGATCAACGCACGCGCCATGAATGAGCTGGCCGACGCGGTCGAGGCCGATGCCAAGACCCGCCAGCGCATCCGCTTCGCCGTCTCGCAGTGGGTCGATGCCATGTCGCCGGCCAATTTCCTCGTCACCAATCCGGAGGCGCAGAAAAAACTGATCGAGTCGGGCGGTGAGTCGCTACGGGTTGGCGTGCTCAACATGCTGGAGGACCTTGGCCGCGGCAAGATCTCACAGACCGACGAATCCGCCTTCGAAGTGGGCCGCAACGTGGCTGTCACCGAGGGTGCGGTCGTCTACGAGAACTCCTACTTCCAGTTGCTGCAATACAAGCCGAGCACCGAAAAGGTGTTCACGCGCCCGCTGCTGCTGGTGCCGCCGTGCATCAACAAGTACTACATCCTCGACCTGCAGCCGCAGACCTCGCTGGTGAACTACATGGTGGAGCAGGGGCACACGGTCTACATGGTGTCCTGGCGCAACCCGGATGCCTCGATGGCCGAGATCAGCTGGGATGACTACATCGAGCATGCCGCCATCCGCGCCATCGAAGTCACGCGCGAGATCAGCGGCCAGGACCAGATCAACGTGCTGGGCTTCTGCGTGGGCGGCACCATCGTGTCCACCGCGCTGGCGGTGCTGGCCAAGCGCGGCGTGCGGCCCGTGGCCAGCCTGACATTGCTGACCACGCTGCTGGATTTCGCCGAGACCGGCGTGCTGGATGTGTTTGTCGACGAAGCCCACGTCAAGCTGCGCGAAGCCACCTTGGGCGGCGTCGGGGGCGCGCCATGCGCGTTGCTGCGCGGCGTGGAACTGGCCAACACGTTCTCTTTCCTGCGCCCCAACGACCTAGTCTGGAACTATGTCGTCGACAACTACCTGAAGGGCAATACTCCGGTACCGTTTGACCTGCTGTTCTGGAACGGCGACGCCACCAACTTGCCGGGACCCTGGTACTGCTGGTACCTGCGCCATACCTACCTGCAGAACGAACTCAAGGAGCCGGGCAAGCTGACCGTGTGCAATGCGCCGGTGGACCTGGGCAGCATTGACGTGCCCACCTATATCTACGGCTCGCGCGAGGACCATATCGTGCCCTGGGCATCGGCCTACGCCTCGACCGCGCTGCTCAAGAACAAACTGCGTTTCGTGCTTGGGGCATCGGGCCATATTGCCGGTGTGATCAACCCGCCGGCCAAGAAGAAGCGCAGCCACTGGACCAACGACAAGCTTCCGGCGTTGCCAGAGGACTGGCTCAGCGATGCCACCGAGCATGCCGGCAGCTGGTGGCCCGACTGGGCATCCTGGCTGGGCAAGCACGCCGGCGCGCGCAAGGCAGCGCCCACCGACTACGGCAACAAGGATTACCGCGCCATCGAGGCGGCACCGGGCCGCTACGTCAAGGCGAAGGCATAGGATTTGTCCGGGCCGGCACCCCATTGGGCAGCCGGCCTCTTTCACCCCTTATCCGCATTCAACTCGAGAGGACCTCCCAATGACTGACATCGTCATCGTATCCGCTGCCCGTACCGCGGTGGGCAAGTTCGGCGGCTCGCTCGCCAAGATCCCCGCACCTGAACTCGGCGCCATCGTTATCAAGGCCGCGCTCGAGCGCGCCGGCATCAAGCCCGAGCAGGTCAGCGAAGTGATCATGGGCCAGGTGCTGGCCGCCGGCTCCGGCCAGAACCCGGCGCGCCAGGCCGCGCTGAAGGCTGGCCTGCCCGTGATGGTGCCGGCCATGACCATCAACAAAGTCTGCGGCTCCGGCCTGAAGGCCGTGATGCTGGCGGCCAACGCCATTGCCGCGGGCGATGCCGAGATCGTGGTGGCGGGCGGCCAGGAAAACATGAGTGCCGCGCCGCACGTGCTGCCGGGCTCGCGCGACGGCTTCCGCATGGGCGATGCCAAGCTGGTCGACAGCATGATCGTGGACGGTCTGTGGGACGTCTACAACCAGTACCACATGGGCGTCACCGCCGAGAACGTCGCCAAGGAATACGGCATCACGCGCGAAGCGCAGGACGCGTTCGCGGCGGCCTCACAGAACAAGGCCGAAGCTGCCCAGAAGGCTGGCAGGTTTGACGAGGAAATCGTGCCGGTGCCGATTCCCCAGCGCAAGGGCGATCCGGTGCAGTTCGCCACCGACGAGTTCGTGCGCCACGGCGTCACGCAGGATGCGCTGGCTGGCCTGAAGCCCGCCTTCGACAAGGCCGGCACGGTGACCGCGGCCAATGCCTCGGGCCTGAACGACGGTGCCGCCGCGGTGGTGGTGATGTCGGCTGCCAAGGCCAAGGAACTCGGCCTGACTCCGCTGGCGACCATCCGAGCCTACGGTACCGCCGGTGTCGATCCCAAGGTAATGGGCATGGGCCCGGTACCTGCATCGCAGCGTTGCCTGTCGCGCGCCGGCTGGAGCGTGGAAGAGCTCGACCTGATGGAAATCAACGAAGCCTTCGCTGCCCAGGCCCTGGCCGTGCACAAGCAGATGGGCTGGGACACGTCCAAGGTCAACGTCAACGGCGGTGCTATCGCCATCGGGCATCCGATCGGCGCGTCGGGCTGCCGCGTGCTGGTCACGCTGCTGCATGAGATGAAGCGCCGCGGTTCGCGCAAGGGCTTGGCCTCGCTGTGCATCGGCGGCGGCATGGGCGTGGCGCTGGCGGTGGAACGCGAGTGACAATCTGCATCGCTTGCCGCAACGCATAGCGCGCAAGCTGGTCTGAGGGGTGTGCTGGCGGGGAGAGGGCTTCTTCCCGCTGGTTTCAATAAAAACTAGCCATCAAGGAGTAGATATGACTCAGCGCATTGCATACGTAACCGGTGGCATGGGTGGCATTGGAACGGCCATCTGCCAGCGTCTGGCCAAGGATGGCTACAAAGTGGTGGCCGGTTGCGGCCCCAACTCGCCGCGCCGTGAAAAATGGCTCGAGCAGCAGAAGGCCCTGGGCTTTGATTTCATCGCGTCGGAAGGCAACGTTGCCGACTGGGATTCGACCAAGGCCGCATTCGACAAGGTCAAGGCCGAAGTCGGTGAAGTCGACGTCCTGATCAACAACGCCGGCATCACGCGTGACGTGGTGTTCCGCAAGATGACGCGCGCCGACTGGGACGCCGTGATCGATACCAACCTGACCTCGCTGTTCAACGTGACCAAGCAGGTCATCGACGGCATGGCGGACCGTGGCTTCGGCCGCATCGTCAATATTTCGTCGGTCAATGGGCAGAAGGGCCAGTTCGGGCAAACCAACTACTCCACCGCGAAGGCAGGCCTGCACGGCTTCACCATGGCGCTGGCGCAGGAAGTGGCGACCAAGGGCGTGACCGTGAACACGGTGTCGCCTGGGTACATTGCTACCGACATGGTCAAGTCGATCCGCCAGGATGTGCTGGACAAGATCGTCGGCACCATTCCCGTCAAGCGCCTTGGCGCGCCCGAGGAAATTGCGTCGATCTGCGCCTGGCTGGCGTCCGATGAGTCGGGCTTCTCGACCGGCGCGGATTTCTCGCTGAACGGCGGCCTGCATATGGGGTGATGGGCTAGGGCCGCCTTTGGTATTCGGGTGGCTTTTTGTCTTGGGAGGTCCTCTTCGGAGGGCCTTTTTTGTTTTTGGTGGCGGAACTGGCAGGGCGGCCAATCCGGGCAGTCAACCGAAGTCCCCGCATGTTCTCCAAATAGACCTTGAGCTGCCCCATTCCCCGCAGCAATATTGCATTGCACTCCCTGCACCGCACCATGCCGACTGAACCGGGTAAAAACCTGCCCCCGCATTTCCCGCAATCCATTGCCCCGTGCGGGTTTTCCTTAACGGCCCCGGCTTTCAATAGTGCCTTGTTGGGCATAGAATCAGGGCAGCGGCTTGCCCGCACCAAAATAGATCATGCGTTGCAGGTCAACACGTTGTATCCCCCGCTGCCGGTTTCGATTTTGCGCACCGCACAGCATGCGGTGCAGCAGCATGCAACAGCGACGATAAAAGGATAGAGCACGATGGCTACCACCAAGAAAGGCGCAGAGCGACTGATCAAGAAGTATCCTAATCGCCGGCTCTACGATACGCAGACCAGCACCTACATCACGCTAGCCGACGTCAAGCAGCTCGTGATGGACACCGAGGATTTCAAGGTGATCGACGCCAAGTCAGGCGACGAGCTCACGCGCAGCATCCTGCTGCAGATCATCCTGGAAGAAGAGACCGGCGGCGTGCCGATGTTCTCCAGCTCCATGCTGTCGCAGATCATCCGCTACTACGGCCATGCCATGCAGGGCATGATGGGGACCTACCTGGAGAAGAACATCCAGGCCTTTATCGATATCCAGAACAAGCTGGCCGAAAACTCCAAGGGGCTATACTCCGGCGAGCCGTTCAGCCCCGACATGTGGTCCCAGTTCATGAACATGCAGGGCCCGATGATGCAGGGCATGATGAGCAACTACATCGAGCAGAGCAAGAACCTGTTCGTGCAGATGCAGGAACAGATGCAGAGCCAGGCCAAGAACATGTTCGGCACGTTCCCGTTCAACCAGCCGGACAAGAAGTAAGCCGTCGCCAGCCGCCCTGGCGAGGCGGCATGGTATTGCCTGGCAGGGCAACAGTTCTGTAACAGTTCTGTTGGGCGGGCCTGGCCCGGTTAGGGCCAGGAGTCGGGATCTCCCTCCATTGGCACAAGGCCGCTCGCTGCCGCCGACACTGCGTATTCCACCATTCGAATTCCATTTACCGCCCCCGCTTGCGCGCAAGACGGGTGACTGCGTTTGCCGAATCGATCTGACGTAGTCCCATTTTGGGACTATAATCAGTGCCATGCGAATTATTGCGAAACGACATCTGCTGATGTTCTGCGAGAAGCACCCGGGCGCAAAGCAGCCGCTGCTGGCGTGGCACGAGGAAGCCATCCGGGCGCGATGGTCGACACCGCAAGACATCAAGGACCGATACGCGTCGGCCAGCTTCGTAGGTAGCAATCGTGTGGTGTTTAACATCGGCGGTAACAACTACCGGTTGATCGTCGCAGTCGCATACCGCGTGGGCGTTGTGTACGTGAAGTTCATCGGGACACACGCCGAATATGACCGGGCCGATGCGGCAACCGTGGAACTGGAGTAACGCATGGACATTCGACCTCTGCACACTGACGATGACTATCAGGCGGCGCTGGCCGACGTGTCGGCGCTCGTCGATATCGATCCGGTACCCGGCACCCCGGAAGGGGATCGCCTGGAGATCATGGCAACCCTCATCGAGCGCTATGAAGCGGATCATTTCCCGCTGGAGCACCCGGACGCAATCGAGGCAATTCGTTTCAGGATGGAGCAGGGCGGTCTGACTGCACGCGATATGCAGCCGTATTTCGGAAATCTGAATCGGGTGTATGAGGTGCTGAACCGCAAGCGAGGCCTCAGCCTGGCCATGATCCGGCGCCTCAATCAGGAACTGAAAATCCCGGCGGAAGTCTTGATCGCCTGACTCCTGCCTTTCGCGTTAAGCAGGGCGTCCCGCCAGGCGAGCGCCACAAAGCCAGAATCCCGCGCAAGGCGGGACAGGACCGGGCAGGTGCGGACGCCGAACATGCCACCTGCAAGCGCAACGCACTGTGAAATCCAGTTGCGTCCCGGCGCGAAAATCCTGCCGAGATTTGCTGGTTGGGGCGATCGGTTAAAATCACGCATATCCGGGTGACGCGCGGCTTCATCGCGCTGGCTACCCTTCTCAAATGTGGCGATTCATATCGAGGACTCGCCTGCACAGTGCGAATCCCAATGCCTTCCGAAATCCAGGACATTCACCAGGTGCTTGCCGCCGAGGCCAGGCCCGTTCCGGCGGCCGGTTTCGTGTTTTCCGGTTTTCCGGCATATCGCCAGGACAAGCGCCACACTTCGGCGCCAGCTTTCGCATGAGCCGGCTGTTTCTGGCCCCCATGGAAGGGCTTGCGGACTACGTGTTGCGCGACGTGCTGACCGGCGCGGGCGGATACGACGGGTGTGTGTCCGAGTTCGTCAGGGTGACCGGCTCTCTGCTTCCCGAGCGCGTCTACGAGAGGGACACCCCCGAGATCCTCGACGGAGGCCATACTCCTAGTGGCACGCCGATGGTGATCCAGCTGCTTGGAAGCGATCCGGAATGGCTGGCGCTGAACGCGGCCCAAGCAGCGACGTTGTCGCCGCATGGACTCGACCTGAACTTCGGTTGCCCCGCCAAAGTCGTCAACAGGCACGGTGGCGGGGCCATGTTGCTGGCGGACCCTGAGCTGCTGAACCGGATCGTTTCGTGCGTTCGCGCCGCGGTGCCTGCCAGCATCGCCGTAACGGCAAAAATGCGGCTTGGCGTGTCCGATACCTCGCTGGCGATCGACTGCGCCACCGCGCTGGCGGAAGGCGGCGCGGCTTCCCTCGTCGTGCATGCCAGAACGCGCGACCATGGCTACCGGCCGCCGGCCCACTGGGAGTGGATCGCGCGTATCGATGCTGCCGTGGACGTGCCCGTTGTTGCCAACGGAGAAGTCTGGACGGTCGCCGACTGGGAACGCTGCCGGGCAGTCAGCGGCTGTGCCGACGTGATGATAGGGCGGGGCGCCGTATCCGATCCTTTCCTGGCCTTGCGGATACGCGGGCTGATGGAAAGGGTGGCATCCGGCGAGGAATGGCCGCTCGTGCTTCGTCACATTGCCGACTACCTGAAGAAGTTGCAGGCCCGTGTCGAATGCCGTCATGAGCACGGACGCGTCAAATTGTGGCTCAGCTATCTGAAGCGGACCTGGCCGCAAGCCGCCGAGCTGCATGCGGCCATCCGGCGCCTGCAAGATTCGTTCGAGATTCAAGACGTGATTGAGCGTGCCCTGGCGGACATGCCAGGGACTTCATCCGCGCGGATGTGACGCCGCTGCGCAGGGCAGGCTGGCCCATTGATGCGATGAGACTGGTTGCGACAGGTTTACCGCGGCATGTCGGGGATCAGGCGCCGAGAAACTTTGGCGAGCGGTTAAAATGCGCGATTGGCTTTGTACCGCCAGGCGGCCATGTCCCGCCTCGCCCGCCCCACATTTGGAAGTAACCGTGAAAAACCCTTCAGAATCAACGACTAATAAAGACCATATTCCAAATGTGGGATTCGTGAGCCTTGGCTGTCCAAAGGCGCTTGTGGATTCCGAGCAGATCATTACCCAGCTGCGCGCCGAAGGCTATGCCATCAGTGGCACCTATGACGGCGCCGACCTGGTGGTCGTCAACACCTGCGGCTTTATCGACGAGGCGGTGCAGGAAAGCCTGGACGCGATCGGCGAGGCGCTGGCCGAGAACGGTAAGGTTATCGTTACCGGCTGCCTGGGCGCCAAGAAGAACGCGGCGGGCGAGGACATCATCACCTCCGTCCACCCGAAGGTGCTGGCCGTGACCGGCCCGCATGCGCTGGGCGAGGTGATGCAGGCGGTGCACACGCATCTGCCCAAGCCCCATGACCCGTTCCTCGACCTGGTGCCGGCCGCCGGGATCAAGCTCACGCCCAAGCACTACGCTTACCTGAAAATTTCCGAGGGCTGCAACCATCGCTGCTCTTTCTGCATCATCCCTTCGATGCGCGGCGACCTGGTCTCGCGTCCGGTGGCGGAAGTCATGCTGGAAGCCGAGAACCTGTTCAAGTCCGGCGTCAAGGAACTGCTGGTGATCTCGCAGGACACCAGCGCGTACGGTGTGGATGTGAAGTACCGCACCGGCTTCTGGGACGGCCGCCCGCTCAAGACGCGCATGACCGAACTGGTCGCGGCGCTGGGCGAACTCGCCGCCAGGTACGGCGCCTGGGTCCGTCTGCATTACGTGTACCCGTACCCGCACGTCGACGAGATCATTCCGCTGATGTCGCAAGGCCATGTGCTGCCTTACCTGGATGTGCCGTTGCAGCACGCCCACCCGGACGTGCTCAAGCGCATGAAGCGCCCGGCCAATGCCGAGAAGACCATGGACCGCATCCGGGCCTGGCGCGAGATCTGCCCCGAACTGACCATCCGCAGCACCTTTATCGCGGGCTTCCCCGGCGAGACGGAGGAAGAGTTCCAGACGCTGCTGGACTTTATCGCCGAGGCCGAACTGGACCGCGTGGGCTGCTTTGCCTATTCGCCCGTAGAGGGTGCCACCGCCAACGATCTGCCAGGCGCCTTGCCTGACGAGGTCCGCGAAGAGCGCCGCGCGCGCTTCATGGAAGTGGCGGAGGAAGTGTCCGCCCGGCGGCTGCAGCGCAAGGTCGGGCAGACCCTGCGCGTGCTGGTCGACGAGGTCAACCAGGATGGCGGTATCGGCCGTTCCTCGGCTGACGCGCCGGAAATCGACGGCCTGGTTTATATCGACCCGCCGGCGCAAGGCTCGCCGCGCTACAAGGTCGGGGAATTCGTCTCGGTGAAGATCACCGGCGCCGATGGCCACGACCTCTGGGGCGAGGTCTGAGCCAGGCAAGGTCCGTGCGCTGCGATAGGTAAAAGTACGCTCGTTCGTTTTTTGCGGCGCGCCGTTATACTGTGCGCTGCAACATCAGCCCTGGAGACACAAAATGACACGTGAAGTGGTGGTGGTGAGCGGCGTCCGGACCGCAATCGGTACCTTTGGCGGCAGCCTGAAGGATCTTTCCCCGACCCAGATGGGCGCCATGGTCGTGCGCGAGGCGCTGGCCCGCGCGCAGGTCAGCGGCGATGAAGTTGGCCACGTGGTGTTCGGCAACGTCATCCAGACCGAGCCCAGGGACATGTACCTGGGTCGCGTGGCGGCAGTGGAGGGCGGCGTCACGATCGACGCTCCGGCGCTGACCGTCAACCGCCTGTGCGGCTCGGGCCTGCAGGCCATTGTCAGCGCGGCGCAGACCATTTTGCTGGGCGATGCCGATGTGGCCATCGGCGGCGGGGCGGAGAGCATGAGCCGTGCTCCCTACCTGGCGCAATCGGCCCGCTGGGGGGCGCGCATGGGCGACGCCAAGATGCTCGACATGATGCTGGGCGCGCTCCACGATCCCTTCCACGGGATCCACATGGGCGTCACCGCCGAGAACGTGGCCAAGGAATACGACATCAGCCGCGGCCAGCAGGACGAGGCCGCGCTGGAGTCCCATCGCCGCGCCTCGGCAGCCATCCGTGCCGGCCACTTCAAGGACCAGATCCTGCCGGTCACGCTGAAGGGCCGCAAGGGCGACGTCACCTTCGACACCGACGAGCACGTGCGCCACGACGCGGTCCTGGAAGACATGACCAAGCTCAAGCCGGTCTTCGTGAAGGAAAACGGCACGGTCACCGCAGGCAACGCCTCGGGCCTGAACGACGCCGCTGCCGCCGTGGTGCTGATGGAGCGTGCCGAGGCCGAGAAGCGCGGCCTCAAGCCGCTGGCCCGCCTGGTTTCCTACGCCCACGCCGGCGTCGATCCCAAGACCATGGGCATTGGCCCCGTGCCGGCCACGAAGAAGGCGCTGGAGCGTGCCGGCCTGACCGTGGCGGACCTCGACGTGATCGAAGCCAACGAAGCCTTTGCCGCGCAAGCCTGCGCCGTCACCAAGGCGCTCGGGCTGGATCCGGCCAAGGTCAATCCGAACGGTTCGGGCATCTCACTGGGCCACCCGATCGGCGCCACCGGCGCGCTGATCACCGTCAAGGCGCTGTACGAGCTGCAGCGGGTGCAAGGCCGCTATGCACTGGTCACCATGTGCATCGGCGGCGGCCAGGGTATTGCGGCCATCTTCGAACGCATCTGATCCGAGGCTGACTTGCGGCGCGTAGCGACTCTATCCCTCTCCGTTTCCCTGTCACTGGCAACCGGACTGGCAGCGGCAACGCTGGCTGGCGCCGCGCTGGCCGCCGGCGGCACCGAGCTGTCCACGGGCACGCCCGGCGCCGGTACCGCCGGCAATAGTGCGGGCAGCCCAGAGGGCTTCGGCATCAACCAGGCGATCCGCGAGGGTGAGTCGAAACGCGGCACCCAGCTTTCCACCGGCGCGGCGCCCAAGGCGCTGGCGCCGCGTCCCGAATACGCGTCATTACCGGTCTACGTGGGCACGCTCGGCGACCAGCCGGTGCGCCTGCGGCTCGGGCCCAAGCCCGACGAGCGCGACAGCGTGCATGGCGAGTACAGCGTCGGCCGCGCCGGCGGCGTGCGCGTGCTGGCCGGCGAATATGAAAACGGCGCCTTCCTGATGGAAGAGTCCAATGACGGTACGCACGTCACTGGCAATTGGGAAGGCACCATCGACGGCGCCGGCGTGGTTCATGGCAACTGGACCGACCCCGTCAACCCGGCCATCGTGCTGCCCTTCATGATCCGGCCTTTGGGCGTGCTAGTGATCCCGCCCTTCGACATGACCCCCAACAGCGGCATCACCTACGCGCCGCCGCCGCCGAAATCGTCGATTTCCGGCCGCTGAGGGAGCGGGGCGGATAGCGCCGGGTAAGGCGCACGCAAGCCAACACGCCCCCGATTGCTGGTAAGCTCGAACGTTCATCGAGTCATTGCCAGACAAGGAATCGCCGTGTCCGACCGCCAGCCTCCCGAGAAGTCCGCTGCCCAACCCGCCTACCTGCAGACCGTGGCCGTCCAGCCCGAGCTGGATATCGCACCCGGCTTCGCTTCATTTTCCCCTCCCACGCATCGCGGCTCCACCGTGGTCTTCCGCAACCTGGCGGAGTTGCGCGCACACGGCGACGGCGCCACGACCTACTGGCGCTACGGCCTGCATGCCACGCCCACCAGCGAAGCGCTGTGCCAGCATCTGGCGCTGATCGAGGGCGCGCGCAAGACGCTGCTGCTGCCATCCGGCCTCGCCGCTATCTCGCAGGTGTACTTCGCGCTGGTCAAGTCGGGCGATGACGTGCTGGTCCCGGACAACGTCTACGGCCCTAACCGCGACCACGGCGAATGGCTGGCGCGGGACTTCGGCGTGTCGGTCCGCTATTACGATCCGATGATCGGCGCCGGGATTGCCGGCCTGATCCGCCCCAATACCCGCCTGATCTGGATGGAGTCGCCGGGGTCGGTGACGATGGAAGTGCCCGACACCGAGGCCATCGTGGCCGCGGCGAAGGCGCGTGGCGTGCTCACCGCGATCGACAACACCTGGTCGGCGGGCGTCTATTTCCGGCCCTTCGACAAGGGCATCGACATCTCGGTGCAAGCGCTGACCAAATACCAGTCGGGCGGCGGCGACGTGCTGATGGGCGCCGTGCTGACCCGCGACGAAAAGCTCCACGACCGCCTCAGGCGTGCCCGCATGCTGATGGGCTGGGGCGTGTCGGCGGACGATTGCTACCTGGTGCTGCGCTCGCTGCCGAGCATGCCGGTCAGGCTGGCGGCACACGACCGCGCCGCGCGCGAAGTGGCTGAATGGCTCTGCCAGCGCCCGGAGGTGGTCAAGGTCCTGCACCCGGCCTTGCCGGACTGTCCGGGGCATGACTTCTGGCGGCGCGATTTCAGCGGCGCCACCGGCTTGTTCTCGGTCGTGCTGCATGCGCGCTATACGCGGGCCCAGGTCGATGCCTTTGTCGAGGCGCTGCGGCTGTTCGCGATCGGCTGGTCGTGGGGCGGAGCGCACAGCCTCGCGGTGCCGTATCACGTCCAGACCATGCGTCCCCAGGGCAGCTGGCCGCCAGCGGGCTGGCAAAACGCCGGCGAACTGGTACGCCTCTACATCGGGCTGGAGGATACCCGCGACCTGATCGCCGACTTGCGCGGCGCGATGGAGTCGCAACTGGTGGCATGACATGGAACGGGCTGCGCCGGACATGATCCGGGGCGGCCCGTCACTTGGTCACTTGGTCATTTAATGCGGAAACAGTTGCAGCAAGCCGTCCAGCCCGACGTGGTTGAACGCAACGCTTGCCTGCGCGCGCACCACCGGCTTGGCCCGGAAGGCCACCGACAGGCCGGCCACGGCCATCATCTTGAGATCGTTGGAGCCGTCGCCCATGACGATGGCCTGGGACGGCTCCACGCCGATCTGCGCGCACATTTCCTGCACCGTGCGGGCCTTGACGTCGGCATTGACGATCTCGCCCAGCACCTGGCCGGTGAGCTTGCCGTCAATGATCTCCAGCGTATTCGCGCGGGTGACATCGAGTTTCAGCCGAGGCTTGAGCTTCTCGGTGAAATGCACGAAGCCGCCTGAAACCAGCAGGGTGCGCATGCCCAGGGCCTGCACGGTCCGCAGCATGTCTTCCGCGCCGGGCGACAGGCGCAGGCGCTCTTCATACACGCGGTCCAGCACGCTGGCGTCCAAGCCCTTTAGCAGGGCCACGCGGCGGCGCAGGCTTTCGTTGAAGTCGGTGATCTCGCCGCGCATGGCGGCTTCGGTGATGGCCGAGACCTCGGCCTTGAGGCCGCAGAAATCGGCGATCTCGTCGATGCACTCGATGGTGATCAGCGTGGAGTCCATATCCATCGCCACCAGCTTGAAATCCGAGAGCTTGCGGCCGGCGGGCACGATGGCCCAGTCGATGGCACGGGGGGCACAGCAGGCGTCGAGCGCTTCACGCAGGGCGGGCGTCAGTGGTGCGCTGTCGCTGGCCGTTGCCACGGTTTCGTCACGCAGTGCGAGGGAAGGCGCGTGGGCAAGCGTGCGGATGGCATCGATGTCGGCGGAAGCGAGCGGGGCGAGGCTTTGCAGGATCAGGGGCATGGCGGGGGGCGCCGCGCGGCGAGGGCGTGGCGGCGGGTGCGTTGAATGCGGAGACCGTGCCGCGCTAGGCGGCGAAGGACAGTATTGTAACTGCCCCTGTGCCTGCCTCATAACGGGAAGCGAATTCGAGGTCGGCAGGTCCGTTGGCCGCACGTTATCGGGCAGCCGGCCGGTGTTTGCAGTGAGCCGTGGCTAAAGTTGCGTGCTTGAGGAATGTTGTGATCCCTGCCGGGGCGAGGACGACAGGGTTTCGCAGAGCACCCGTGAGTTCAGGTGGATGTCCGCGTTGCGGTATTCGGCGGTGAGGCCGTAGCGGGTGTGTTGGCGGGGGTTATCCATTGGGCGCCTCCTTGTGCGTGGCGGGCACGCGGTAGGAGGGGGCGATGGGAAAGCGGCATGCGAGACATGCCGGCGGTCCGGTACGGCTGAGCGCGTATTGACGCATGGTACGACCTCCTCTGTATGCGGCTTGAATCCCGCACCCCACTTCCAAATGGGGTGGGCGGGCGCATGGCAAGGTTGGAAGACCGGACAAAGGAACCGGCAGGGCCGAAGCCCTCCCCGCCAAGGCCCGCCCTCTGAGGACGTGCGCAGGCGTGACGGATGTAAAAATACCGCCGGCTGGCGGTGATCCGCCTTTGTTCGGGCTTCCAAACCCGGTCGCTGTGGTTGCAGCGACAAGAGAGTATAGCGTGAGATTGTCGAGTGGAACTCTGTGTAGGTGCGGTCGGTAACTGCTCTTAGATAGGTCGGCAGTTCATTCACGCCAAGCTGTGTGACCAACATGGGTCGAGAAGCGGTTGAATGTCATAGCTGCTTTACATGACTGCTTCCGACCCTTCTGCGCCATTCGAGGCTTCCACAACTCGAAGTCGGCTATCCGGGATCAACGGACATCCGCCTCCTCTGTCGCTCCGGCAGTTGATTGGCCAAAGGAGCCGTTCGGCCGCAGGCGGCCCGGGCCCATTAGGAGCTGAATCGCCTGCGGGCCGAGACCCTCGGACGGTTTTGGTCGACCGGGCCACCAAGCAATGCGCCGTGCGGCGCTTTTTACAAGATGATGGCCGTCTTGACCGACTTGCCTTACCAACGGTCATGCGCGTGCGAATCATTTACATGCTGGTGTCATCGGGCGGCCGGAAATAGCCCGCCTGTGAATTGAGGGGGGACGTTGCTGACGCAAGCGGCGCAAAGTGGCACGGATTGTGCGGCTGTTGGCGGGCGCTTACCCGCATTCCGCAGTTTGGCGCTTTCAAGACCGAGGCAACAACATGGACAAGTCGAAGATCCCGGCAGGCCAGCGCCAGGCGTTGGGCGCACTTATGGATGACCACCGTGCCGTCAAGAAGCTCTTCAAGTCGTTTGAGGAGAGCAAATCCGACAAGGAATCGATTGCCGGCGAAACCTGCAATCAACTCGCAATGCACGCCCGGATTGAAGAGGAGATTTTCTATCCGGCGCTCCGAGGTGTTTCCGGTGATCTCGATGACCTCCTCGACGAGGCGAATGTGGAACATGGCGTCGCCAAGGACCTCATCGCGGCGATAAGAAGAGCCGCCGATAGCGACCGCCTGGAAGCGACTTACAAGGTGCTTACGGAGTACGTGGGGCACCACGTACAGGAGGAAGAGGGGGAGTTGTTCGAACTCGTCATCAAGCACAATATTGACCTCCGCGAGGTGGCAACGCAATTGGCAACGCGAAAAGAAGAACTCATGGCGCTTGCAGCGTAACTTCCCGCTTTAGGGCCCGCAGCTTCTGGTAGCTGCGGGCTCTTTTTTGTCGCGGTGAAGCCATGAGCTCATGGCACGTGCCTTGCGATGTTATGTCGGTGCGGCGATCCGCCGCATTGTTACGGAGAGAAAAATGGCAGAGCAACCGCAATCGGAACAGACCCCTGAAGATTTTGATCAGGAGGAGCAGCAGCCAGAGAAGGCTGGCGAAGAAGAGGTGCCTGAGGAGCCCATAGAACCGGCTGACACTGAAGGCGAGAAAACTTGATGTACTTGCGCCGGCGTGAAGAAAGGCCCTGGTCTTCTCGCCCAGCCCCTCTCGCATCAGCGCGGTTTTCGAGGCAAAGGCACGACGATGAAAAATCCCTGGACTAAGAAGAATCCCCTCATGAGCATCTGGCTGAGCAGCGCCAATTCCGTAGCAGGTGCAGCTCGCGGACGGATCACTGCCGAAGGCCGGCGTCAGTCAACCGCAGTCAGGAAGGCAGCGACCAAGCAGGCTTACGGCTTCTGGAGCGACATGCTATCTGGCCCCAAACGCCCACCGGCCAAAAGGACGAAGCGCCGATAGCAGATCGGAGGAGCATCGCTGATGCTATGGAAGGGGCGGCAGATGTAGGCACGATATGCAGGATTGCAGAAGGCAACCTTGCGACGGTACCTTTTTCAACCTCGCTCAAGAAGCAAAGAGCTGAAGGTCAGGGATGCCATATTTCACTGCGGGGCGACGCATGATCTGGTATACGGTTGTCGTGGTTCTCCTGACGGCTGCAGCCGGTATCGTGGCCTACAACTTCATCGAGGGAGAAAAACGTATCGAGCGCCATTTACAGCGTCTTTACTCGATCGACGATCCTCACTTTGAACGAGAACTGAGCGTGCTTCTGGGACCACCAGTAGTAGGGGGAAATCGCTATCGTTTGCTGAAGAACGGAGACGAGATATTTCCTGCGATGTTGAGCGTAATCCGCGGCGCCAGGAAGTCGATCAACTTCGA
The DNA here is from genome assembly GCF_056398185.1 of Cupriavidus sp. 05L310. Taxonomy (NCBI): domain Bacteria; kingdom Pseudomonadati; phylum Pseudomonadota; class Betaproteobacteria; order Burkholderiales; family Burkholderiaceae; genus Cupriavidus; species Cupriavidus sp. 05L310. Next base: position 597 of record NZ_JBFTOX010000056.1, on the reverse strand, counting down.
GTCGTACATCTACTGGAGCGGGGATGTCGGCAAGGATTTTGCTGAAGCGCTGGCTGAGCGAGCGAGAGCGGGGGTCAGGGTTCATGTACTGCTCGACTGGATGGGCAGTGCGAAGATCGACAAGGCGACGCTCGATGTCATGACCGACGCCGGGGTGGATTTAAAGCGGTATCACCCGGTACGTTGGTACACGCTTGGCAAGCTCAATAATCGCACTCACCGAAAGCTATTGATTGTCGACGGCACGGTTGGCTTCACTGGTGGTGTCGGTATTGCGCCGGAATGGACTGGTCACGCCCAGGATCCGCAGCACTGGCGCGACACGCACTTTCAGGTCGAGGGGCCGGTGGTGGGTCAGATGCAGTCGGTCTTCCTGGACAACTGGATCAAGGTGAGCGGCGAGGTGCCACACGGCGAGGACTATTTCCCCGTGCTGCCGCGTGTTGGGCAGGGGCGAGCGCAGATCTTCAGCAGTTCGCCCACCGGGGGCAGTGAAAGCATGGCGTTGATGTACCTGCTTGCTATCACCGCCGCCAGCCGATCCATCGATCTATCATCCGCCTATTTTGTGCCTGACGACCTGACACTGAAAGCACT
>NZ_JBFTOX010000055.1:0-67704 GCF_056398185.1 Cupriavidus sp. 05L310 | reverse complement strand
AGTCAAAGGCAGTTTCACCTCCCCTGCGGGGAGGCGACCTACTTTCTTGTCTTGCCAAGAAAGTAGGCAAAGAAGGCGCGCCGGATGGGGCGACACCCCCTCGGGATCCGGCGAAAAGAGCGGCCGGGACCCAAACTCGCATCGCCTTAWGGCGATACTCAAACATGGGTCCCTCTTTTCCGCTCTTTTCGCCGGATCCCGAGGCGCCCCATACGGCCTGGTACACCTTGACGGCTCGCTTCGCATCGCGTTGGGGTGTGGCCCGCCCTTGGGGGCGCTCCACACGGCTACACCGAAATTTGGTCTGGCGATATCGCCTTTTTTGGGGGGCGAGGCAGAGGGCGGGCGCTCGCCAGGCCACGGTGCGGTCCAAAGCCAATTGGCTTCACTTCCTAGCTGACGATTCCCAGGTGCCAGGGCACGAACTCGTTGTCTCCCAGCCCCAGTGCTTCGCTCTTGGTCGGATGGCCCGAAGCGGCCTCCAGGATGTGTTCGAAGATCCGCTGCCCCATTTGCTCCACGCTGAGTTCGCCGTCCAGCACCAGCCCGCAGTTGATGTCCATATCGCTTTCCAGCCGGGTGTACATCGGCGTATTGCTTGCCAGCTTGATGGTGGGCGCGGGCTTGGAGCCGAACATGGAGCCGCGGCCGGTGGTGAAGCAGATCAGGTTGGCGCCGCTGGCAATCTGGCCGGTGGCGGCTACCGGATCGTAGCCGGGGGAGTCCATGAAGACGAAGCCTGCCTGCTCGATCGGCTCGGCGTATTCGTAGACGGCCTGCAGCGGCGTGGTGCCGCCTTTCATGGCGGAGCCCAGCGATTTCTCGAAGATATTGGCCAGGCCGCCTTGCTGGTTGCCGTGGCCGACCACGCCGTTGAACTGGGCGTTCTGGCCGGCGGTGTAGCGTTCCCACCAGGCCAGGCGGTCCAGCAGTTTCTGGCCGACTTCGGGTGTCACGGCGCGGCGCGTGAGCATGTATTCGACGCCGTGGATCTCCGGGGTTTCCGAGAGGATGGCGGTGCCGCCGTGGCGTACCAGGATATCCATCGCCGCGCCCAGCGCCGGGTTGGCGCTGATGCCGGAGAAGCCGTCCGAGCCGCCGCATTCCAGGCCGATCTTCAGGTGGCTGGCGCTTACCGGCTGGCGTACCGCGGCGTTGGCGCCCGGCAGCATGTCTTCGATGGCGCGGATGCCGGCCTGGATGGTGGCCGCCGTGCCACCGGTGTCCTGCATGACCATGGTGCGTACGTGGCTGCCGGGCACCAGGCCTTGCGATTCCACCAGCCCCGCTACCTGGTTGCGCTCGCAGCCCAGGCCGACGATCAGTACGCCGGCCAGGTTGGGATGGCGGGCGTAGCCGGCCAGCGTGCGGCGCAACACGTCGAAGTGCTCGCTGGGCGAGGACATGCCGCAGCCGCTGGTCTGGGCGAAGGCGGCCACGCCATCCACATTGGGATAGGCCGCCATGCGCTCGGGCGTGAAGTGGTCGGCGATATGCCGGATCACCGTGGCCGAGCAGTTCACCGACGAGAGGATGCCGATGAAGTTGCGCGTGCCGACACGGCCATCGGGCCGCACGAAGCCCATGAAGGTGGCGCGCTCGGCCTCGGGCACATAGTCCACCGGCCGTACGTCCTCGCAAAAGCCGGGGTCGCGGTAGAAATCCACCAGCGCGAGATTGTGCGAGTGGACGTGGTCGCCGGCCTCGATATCGCGCTCGGCCACGCCGATCACGGTGTCGAACTTGCGTACCTGCGTGCCCCTGGCAATGGCGCAGGCGGCGATCTTGTGCCCGGCGGGCACTTGCGCGCGCACGCGCAGGCCCAGTTCGGGGAGGTTCTGGCCGAGGCTGAGGGCGTCCCGTGCGATCAGGACGTTGTCGTTGGCGTGCAGGCGGATGAGGGCGGCGGCGTTCACGGGGCGGTCAACCTTGTTGCAGCAGCTCTTTGAGCTTGAGGCGCTGGATCAGTTGGGTTTCCTGGTCGTACACGGTGCTGATGTAGCGCTTGTATTCCGGACCGTCCAGGTACATGACAGGCGCGTCGATGCGGGCCGCGACCTGCTGGAACTCCTTGCTGGCCACGGCTAGCCGGAAGGCGTCGCGCAGCTTCTTTTCCACGGCGGGGTCCAGGCCGACCGGCGCGCCGATGCCGTTGGGGGCTTCCACCACCACCTTGTAGCCGAGTTCCTTGAGCGTGGGCGTGTCCTTGAAGCGCGGCGTGCGCTGGTCGCCCCAGGTCGCCAGCAGGCGCAGCTTGCCGGCTTCCACGTGGGGCGCCCACGAGCTGGAATCGGCCAGCAGGTCGACCTGTCCGGCCAGCACGTCCTGCAGCGCCTGCGCGCCGCCCTTGTAGGCGATGGCATTGAAGCGGATGCCGGCGGTCTGCGCGAATTCCTCCATGCCCACGTGGGTGGCGCCGCCGATGCCGGCATGCGCGTAGGTAAGCTTGCCGGGGTGCGCCTTGGCTTCCGCCACCACTTCCTTGAGCGACTTGAAGCGCGAGTTCGCCGGCACCGCGATGCCGAAGGTCTGGCCGGAAGTGCGGGCGAGGTAGGTGAGTTCGGTGCGCGGATCGAGTTGCAGCATGCCGAGTTGCGAGAAGCGCGTCACCGAGATCGGGATCTGGCCGATGGTGTAGCCGTCCGGCTTGGCGCGGGCCAGCGCCTTGGTGCCGATCATGCCCGAGGCGCCGGCGCGGTTTTCCACCACGATCGATTGCTTGAGTACGCCCGACGCCACCTGGCACAGCGCGCGCATCGACTGGTCGGCGGTGCCGCCGACAGGCCACGGGCAGATAAAGGTGATGGGACGTTCCGGATACTCGCCAGCCCGTGCGAAGCCCGGCAGCAGCAGGCCTGCGGTACCGGTCGCGGCGGCCGCGGCCCCGCCGATGAGCAGGCGGCGTCGCCCGGGATTGATGCCGTGGGGTGCGGTCATGTGTCGTCCTCGCAGGATGTCATTATTGGAGTCATGGGCCGGTGGCGGTGTTCACCGGTCAGGCTGGATTGTGGCAAAGCGCTTCATAACAATCCAATCAATGATCGGAATGGCTTCATAACCTTAAAGTTAAGTAGAAGTTGGGTAGAATCCCGCCATGCCCCAGATCGACCGCGCGCTGCGCTCCAATATCAAGCTACGCCACCTGCAGCTGGTGGTGGCGCTGGACGAGTTCCGCCATCTCGGCCATACCGCCGACTTCCTCTCCGTGAGCCAGCCGGCCGTCTCCAAGATGCTCACCGAGGTGGAGAAGACGCTCGGCCTGACGCTCTTCACACGCTCCACGCGCGGCACGGAGCCGACGCCGGCGGGCGCCTCGCTGGTGCGCTTTGCCCGCTCGGTGCTGGCGCAATACGAGCGCACCCGCGATGAGATCGCCGCGGAGGCCAGCGGCGCGGCGGGGCGCACGCGGGTGGGGTCGATGGGCGCGGCCTTGCCGGTGTTGCTGGCGCAGGCTGTCAGCCTGCTCAAGCAGCGTTCCGCGCAAGCTACCGTGCTGGTCGAGGAGGGGGATTTGCCGCACCTGCTGCCCAAGCTGCGGATCAGCGAGCTGGACCTGATCATCGGTCGGCTGGAGCCTGGCTATGCCGCGCCGGACCTGGTCACAGAGCCGCTGTACAACGAGCCGATGGTGGCGGTGGTGCGCAGCGGCCACCCGCTGGCGCACAAGCGCGCGCCAGCCTGGGCAGACCTGGCCGGCATGCCTTGCGTGATGCCGCCGCCGTGGGCGTCGCTGCGGGTCAAGCTGGAACAAGAGTTCTACCGCCACGGGCTGCAGCCGCCCACGGACCTGATCGAATCCTCCTCCTATCTGGCGATCTCGACCTTCGTCACCCAGCGCGACGCGGTGGGCTTCCTGGCCCGGTCGGTAGGGCAGCAGTTCGAGCGGGAGGGGCGTTTCCACATCCTGCCCATGGACGTGCCGCTGGAACTGCCGCCCGTTGGCCTGATCACGCTGCGCGAAGGGCGGCTCACGCCCAGCAGCCTGCAACTGGTGGAGTGCCTGCGCGCGGCTGCCGGGCAACTGGCCGGACAGCAGAAGCCGGCGGCCAAGAGGGCGCGCGCGCCACGGCGGGCGGGCTAGGCCGTCCGCGTCGGGACAAGTCAGCGAGGGCTGGCCAGCAGGTGTTTCGCCAGTGCGTGAAAGGCCGGAATCGTGGTCGGGTCGTTGGCGGCGTTGCCGGCCACGGGGTTCGAGGCGTAGCGCACGATCACCATCTCGGCCTTCGGGTCGATATAGATGCGCTGGCCGTGGACGCCCCGCGCCATGTAGGCGCCGTGCTCGTTATGGGTGACCCACCACATGTCGCGATAGCTGCCGCCCTTGAGCAGGGGATAGTCCGCCCTGGCAAAGGCGGCCTTGTCGCCGCCGCGGCGGATGTCGTCGACCACGGCCCTGGGCAGGATCTGCTGCCCGTTGAACCTGCCGTCGTTGCGCAGCATCTCGCCAAAGCGCGCCAGGTCGCGCAGGCCGGTGTTCAGGCCGCCGCCGGCAAAGGGCGTGCCGATCGAATCCACCGTGAAATACCCGTCCTGCTCCGCGCCCAGCCGGCGCCAGATGCGTTCCGATAGCAACCCGGCCACCGAGCGCCCGGTCACGCGCGCGATCACCCAGCCCAGTGCGTCGGTGTTGACGGTCTTGTAGCCGAAGGCCGCGCCATGCTCGCCCTGCGGCTGGATCGCCTGGATGGACTCGTAGTAGTTACGCGGGCCGGTGTAGTCCCTGGGCTTGGGCAGCGGGCTGCCCGCCTGCGCGTGCAGCCAGACCTCGGCGTCCGGGTCGGCATAATCCTCGCTGTACTTGAGGCCCGTGGTCATGTCCAGCACCTGGCGCACGGTGGCATTGCCAAAGGCGGACGAGGCGAGTTCGGGCACATAGTCCACCATGCGTTTGTCCGCATCGAGGCGGCCTTCGGCGACCAGCATGGCGCCGAGCGTGCCGATGACCGACTTGGTGACCGACATCGCGGCGTGCTGGCCGTCGTCCTTCAGCGCGCCGAAATAGCGCTCGTACACGATGCGCCCGCGATGCAGCACCACGATGCCATCGGTGTAGTTGGCCGCGAGCGAGGCTTCCCAGGTCATGGGCTGGGTGGCGCCGATCGGCATGAACCGCAGCGCGTCGATATCGGTGCGCAATGCGCGCGGCAGCGGCACCGGCGCGCCCAGTCCGCGCGAGACATTGACGGTGGGCATCAGCTCCCGGAAATGCGACACGCTCCAGCGCAGGGCGGGAAAGCGCCAGTAGCTGCCATCGTCGAAGCGCACGGTGCGGTCGGGTGGCGGCGGCGATCCCGCCATCCAGCCAAGGCCGGCGGGATCGCTTGCCGCGGCATCCGGCGCGGGCGCGTCGGCGGCCCGCGCCATGGATAGCAGCCCGGCACCGCAAAGGGCCAGCGCGGCCAGGCCGCGGCGGCGAATGCCGTTACGCATCGTCAAGGTCATTTCCGAATCTCGAATTCATGTGGAAGGGCGCCCGCGCAATATAAACCATTCGAATGGCGGCACACGGAGCATTGCCGTCTGCCGACAAACGCTGCACGGCTTGGCGCGGGGCCGCCGTTTCCGCCTGCGCTGCCTGGCGTGCTGGATGAACTGTCTTTGGAAATGCGTTTTTATTCGTTCTCAATCTTCCCGCGCCATTTCATAGTTGTGGCGTGATGGCTATAGGCGGTTGCCGTCAACCACAAACCGTGCATCGGGGAAGGCCCGGCCGCATCGATCCCGGCGCGGATAACAGGCTGCAAGGAGAGCGTTTCATGACAGTTGCATTGGAAGACAAGATCAAGCATCCCGTGCTGGAAGCCGCACGCGGCGTGGCACGTTCCTCCGGCCTGCCGTACGCCGGCCGCGTGACGCCGCAGCAAGCGTGGGCGCTGTTCAGCGCCGGCGACGCCGTGCTGGTCGATGTCCGCACCGCCGAGGAACGCAAGTTCGTCGGCTACGTGCCCGACACCCTGCACGTGCCCTGGGCCACCGGCACCAGCCTCACCCGCAACCCACGCTTCGTGCGCGAACTGGAAGCCAAGACCGGCAAAGACACCGTCGTGCTGCTGCTGTGCCGCAGCGGCAACCGCTCCGCGCTCGCCGCGGAAGCCGCCACCAAAGCCGGAAAGGCCCACGTGTTCAACGTGCTCGAAGGCTTCGAAGGCGAAATCGACGAACGGCAACGGCGCGGCAAGAGCGGCGGCTGGCGCTTTCATGAATTGCCGTGGGTCCAGGATTAAGGGTGGCGGGCAGGATGGGCCAATGCCGGTTGGAATGACTACGGCTGTCAGGAACCACTGGAAACGGAGCCAATGCATTCTTTGCGGCACGGCGACATGGCAAACGCCCGCCCTCTCCCGCAAGCGGGAGAGGGGAGCAAACCGAGAGTCGATTCAAACCTCGCAGGGTGTGGCCGTGTGGAGCGCCCCCAAGGGCGGTCCACACCCCCAACGCGATGCGAAGCGAGCCGTCAAGGTGTACCAGGCCGTATGGGGCGCCTCGGGATCCGGCGCGCCTTCTTTGCCTACTTTCTTGGCAAGACAAGAAAGTAGGTCGCCCCCCGCAGGGGGGTGAAACCGCCTTTGACTTTAGGCTTTCAGGCCTTTGACTTCCGGCTCACACACAAAAAAAACAGCACAACCTACCACGCCAACAAACACAAAAAAACGGGGAGTACCAAAATGGCTGACTTCGAAATCGGCGAGATCGTACTCGCCCTGCAGCAAGTACGCCAACAATGGCGCGAAGGCCAACAACGCCTGCTGGAACCAGGCGGCCGGGACCTGCCCTCCCGCGACGCCCTGTCACAAATCATCGCCACGCTAAAAGGCGTCCTGTTCCCCATGCGCCTGGGCCCCCCCGACCTCCGCCAGGAAAGCGAAAATCTCTACATAGCCCACTCCCTGGACGCGGCCCTGCACGGCCTGCTGGCCCAGACACGCCTGGAACTGCATTACGCGGCGCGCCATGGCGACCGCGACGAAGCCGCGCTGCGCGCGCAAGCGCTGACTGCAATACGTGAATTCGCCGGAGAACTCCCCCGCATCCGCAGCCTCCTCGACAGCGACGTCCTGGCCGCCTTCCACGGCGACCCCGCCGCCGGCAGCGTCGACGAAGTCCTGCTCTGCTACCCCGGCATCCTCGCGATGATCCACCACCGCATCGCCCATGCCCTCTACGGCCTTGGCCTGCCGCTGCTCGCGCGCATCGTCGCCGAACTGGCGCATGCCGAGACCGGCATCGACATCCATCCCGGCGCCCGGATCGGCGGCGGCTTCTTTATCGATCACGGCACCGGCGTGGTGATTGGCGAGACCACCATCATCGGGGAGCGAGTCCGCTTGTACCAGGCCGTCACGCTGGGCGCCAAGCGATTCCCGCGCGACGCCACCGGCAAGCTGGAGAAGGGCCTGCTGCGCCATCCTGTCGTCGAGGACGATGTGGTGATCTACGCCGGCGCCACCATCCTCGGCCGCGTCACGCTGGGCCGCGGCGCGGTGATCGGCGGCAACGTCTGGGTGACGCAGGACGTAGCCCCGGGCGCCCATGTCACACAGGCCGTGTCGCGCAACGAAACCGCCAGGGCGCCATCCGCAAGCGGCGCGCAGCGCGCCATCGAGGCGAGCCTGCCATGAACGACCTCGTAAGGACCCTGGGCGCCACGGTGCGCCAGTTGCGCGAGGCGCACGCGTGGTCGCAGGAAGAGCTTGCCGAGCATGCGGGGCTGAACCGCTCGTATATCGGCGAGATCGAGCGCGGCAGCGCGATCGCCTCGATCGTCACGGTGGAGAAGCTTGCCGCCGCGCTGGGCGTGCCGATCTCATGGCTGCTGAAAACGGGCGGCACGCACGCAGCGCCACGCGACGCGGAGATTGCCGGCACGCGGACGTAGCCAGTTCCGGGTGATGCGCGCAAATCCCCGCGCATTGCCGTCTATAGCATGTTGAACGGGGCGGGCCGCCTCCCGATAATCGCTGCGGTAATAACGATTCTTGTTTTTCTCATATGGCAATCCGCCAGCAATCCACCAGCAATACGCTGGCAATCCGCTAACAGCCCAACGGAGTAGCACATGTCGGTAAACGGGAGCGTCCAGACGGCGCTCGGCGATAACGCAGCACGGCAACTAGCCAATGCCACCAAGACCATTCCCCAGCTCGCGACCATCACGCCGCGCTGGCTGACGCATTTCCTGCAATGGGTACCGGTGGAAGCCGGCATCTATCGCCTGAACAAGGTGCAGGACCCGGAATCGGTCAAGGTGGCCTGCACCCAGCGCGACGATGAGGGCAAGCTGCCCCGCACCTTCGTCAACTACGAAGAGCAGCCGCGCGAGTATTTCCTGAACGCGGTGAGCACCGTGCTCGACGTGCACACCCGCGTGTCGGACCTGTACAGCAGCCCGCACGACCAGATCAAGGAACAGCTCCGCCTCACCATCGAGACCATCAAGGAGCACCAGGAAGGCGAGCTGATCAACAACCCTGACTACGGCCTGCTGGCCAACGTGGCCGAAGAGCAGCGCATCTTCCCGCTGACCGGCGCGCCCACCCCGGACGACATGGACGAACTGCTGAGCAAGGTGTGGAAGGAACCGGCTTTCTTCCTGACCCACCCGCTGGCGATTGCCGCCTTCGGCCGCGAATGCACGCGCCGTGGCGTGCCGCCGCCCACGGTGAGCCTGTTCGGTTCCCAGTTCATCACCTGGCGCGGTATTCCGCTGATCCCGTCGGACAAGGTGCCGGTGGCCGACGGCAAGAGCAAGATCCTGCTGCTGCGCGTGGGCGACAAGCGCCAGGGCGTGGTCGGCCTGTTCCAGCCGGGTGTGGCGGGCGAGCAGGGCCCGGGCCTGTCGGTGCGCTTCATGGGTATCAACGACCAGGCTATCGCTTCGTACCTGATCTCGCTGTACTGCTCGCTGGCCGTGCACGCGCCGGATGCGCTGGCGGTTCTCGATGACGTGGAGATCGGCAAGTACCATGACTATCCTGACACCTACAAGTAATCCGGTGAATCCGTCCGCCAGTTCGCCGGCAGCGCTGCCGGGTGCGCCCGCGGTGCCGCCCGGCCTGCCCGATCCGGCGGTGCTGGCGCGCCTGGCAGGGGCATTCTTCTCGGCGCTGCCGGGCACGTCGCCGGCTGCCGCGCAGTCGCTGCCGGTGGTGAACAACCCGGCCCCGCCGGGTTCGCCCGTGGCGGGTCCTGGCGGCACGGGCACCGGCGTGCCGGGTGCGTCGATTCCGCAAGGCCATGTGCCTGGCGCCAACCTGCTTCCGCCGGCGCCCACGCATGTGCTGTCGCTGCCCAGCCGGGCACCCGCGCTGCGGCCGGCCGCGGTGGCGCAGAACGGCCTGCCCGATACGGTAGCCACGGTGGCGCCCGCGCTGGAAAGCCGCTTAGGCGGCCAGGCGCTGGGCGTGCCGCACGCTGCCGCGCCGTCGCCGCAGTCCTCGGCTGCCCCTGCCTACTACTTCCTGGAGGGCGCCGGCCGCGACCTGCATGGCGGCCCGGCAGGGCTGCGCGACATCGCCACGTCCGGCGATCCGCTCTCGCTGCATCTGCCGCAGCAAGGGCCGGGCGCCTACGGCTACGGGCGCGAGCAGGAGGAGGCGCTGCCGTGGGCATCGTCTTCGGCGCGCGTGCCGTTCGACGTCAACGCGATTCGCCGCGATTTCCCGATCCTGCAAGAGCGCGTCAACGGCAGGCAGCTGGTCTGGTTCGACAATGCCGCCACCACCCACAAGCCGCAGTCGGTGATCGACCGGATCTCTTACTTCTACGCTCACGAGAACTCCAACATCCACCGCGCCGCCCATGCGCTGGCAGGGCGTGCCACGGATGCCTACGAGGCCGCGCGCGGCAAGGTGCAGCGCTTTATCGGCGCATCCTCGCCCGACGAGATCATCTTCGTGCGCGGCACCACCGAGGCCATCAACCTGATCGCCAAGACCTGGGGCGCGCAGAACGTGGGTGAGGGCGACGAGATCATCGTCTCGCACCTGGAGCATCACGCCAATATCGTGCCGTGGCAGCAGCTTGCCGCGCAGACCGGGGCGAAGCTGCGGGTGATCCCGGTGGACGATTCGGGCCAGGTGCTGCTGGATGAATACCGCCGGCTGCTCAACGACCGCACGAAGATCGTGTCCGTGACCCAGGTCTCGAACGCGCTCGGCACCGTCGTGCCGGTCAGGGAGATCGTCGACCTGGCCCACCGCGCCGGCGCCCGCGCGCTGGTCGATGGCGCGCAGTCGGTCTCGCATATGCGGGTGGACGTGCGGGCGATCGATGCCGACTTCTTCGTGTTCTCCGGCCACAAGGTGTTCGGGCCTACCGGGATCGGCGTGGTCTACGGCAAGCGCGAGGTGCTGGAGGACATGCCGCCCTGGCAGGGCGGCGGCAACATGATTGCCGACGTGACCTTCGAGCGCACCGTGTTCCAGCCGCCGCCCAACCGCTTCGAGGCCGGCACAGGCAATATCGCCGACGCGGTAGGGCTGGGCGCCGCGCTGGACTACGTGGAGCGGGTGGGCATGGAGAACATCGCCCGCTACGAGCACGACCTGCTGGAGTACGCCACCCACCTGCTGCAGCCCATCCCGGGCGTGCGGCTGGTGGGCACGGCGCGCGACAAGGCCAGCGTGCTGTCCTTCGTGCTCAAGGGCTACGAGACCGAGGAAGTGGGCAAAGCGCTCAACGAGGAAGGCATCGCCGTGCGCTCCGGGCATCACTGCGCCCAGCCCATCCTGCGGCGTTTTGGCGTGGAGGCCACGGTGCGGCCCTCGCTGGCCTTCTATAACACCACGGACGAGGTGGACCGGCTGATTTCAGTGGTCAGGCGGCTTTCCGGGCGCCGTTAGGGCGGTATTGGGGCTGTATTGGCGCGGTGTAGGGGCGGAAAACGCGGGGCGTGGGGCTTAAAACCCCCCTGAACATGCATGAATCGGGACGCGCCCTGCGTTTTCTTCTAAAATCCGCTATCTTCTCACCTTGATCGGCGTGTCTTCCTGCCTTCGGACCGGAGCCCGCCTTGTTGAACGCAACCGGCAAGCTACCGCCCAGCCACTGGCATCAGGCCCACCGACGCCGGCGCTATCCAGCGCTTACCGCGCTTTATTCATGAGCAATCTCAACCAGCAAGCCATCCTCTCCGTCCACCACTGGACCGACACGCTTTTCAGCTTCACGTGCACCCGCGACCCCGGTTTCCGTTTCGAAAACGGCCAGTTCGCCATGGTCGGCCTGGAAGTGAATGGTCGTCCGCTGCTGCGTGCCTACAGCATCGCCAGCGCCAACTATGAGGAAACGCTGGAATTCTTCAGCATCAAGGTGCCCGACGGCCCCCTGACGTCCCGCCTGCAGCACCTGAAGGAAGGCGACCAGATCTTCGTCGGCAAGAAGCCCACCGGCACGCTGCTGGTCGACAACCTGCTGCCGGGCAAGACCCTGTGGCTGCTGGCCACCGGCACCGGCCTGGCCCCGTTCCTGTCGATCATCCGCGACCCGGAAGTGTATGAGCGCTATGACAAGGTCGTGCTGACCCATACCTGCCGCTTCGTCGAGGAACTGGCCTACCGCGAGTTGATCTCGGAGCACTTGCCGCAGCATGAGCACCTGGGCGAGCTGATCCGCGAAAAGCTGGTGTATTTCCCCACCGTGACCCGCGAAGAGTTCGACAACCAGGGCCGGATCACCGACCTGATCGCCAACGGCGAGCTGTTCGAGCGCCTGGGCGTGGAGCCGTTCTCGCTGGAGAACGACCGCATCATGCTGTGCGGCAGCCCCGATATGCTCAAGGACATCCGCGCGATGCTGACCGAGCAGCACTTCACAGAAGGCAATATGAGCGCGCCGGGCCATTTTGTGCTTGAAAAGGCATTTGTGGGCTGATCATCGGTCCATCTTGGCGATAACCGGGGCTCCCCGGCATCGCCTAAGCCTGCAGGCGGAACATCACCCGGAAGTGAAGACCCAGGGTGGTCAGGACGATCCCCGCCAACTGGTGCACGGGCCAATCGGAGGCGGGGCGAACATGCGGGTCGCACATTGCTTTGACGGCCTGATAGACCTGACACAGAGACGATTGCTGCAGGCACTCGCCCGCCACCGTGCGCGCACAAGCCGGACACCGGCAGCCAGGAGCCGCGCATAGACGGTCAGGAGATCGCGGGCAAGGACTGTACGAGGCCGGCCGGCGTGCCGAAGCGCAGCGCCTGCGCAAGGCCTTCCCACCATTGATTCGCGCCGCGGCGCACACAGATCCGCTGATCGTCACGTTCGTGCTGCTTTGCCGCTGCGCTCCCGCAGCGTCGAATAGGGCACGAGCGCATCATCCGGCTTTGCGCCGGTCATCAACCTGCGGTGCCACCCCGTTGCGGATGAAGCGGATAACGGATTCGCGGAACAGATCGTGTTCCGCTTCAAAGATTCGACGTCTCGTGCTCATGCAATCTCCATCTCATTGAGCGGCCTCTGCGCGGGGCAGGTTTTCGATGGATTATCCGCAGTCAGGGCAGATCCGCCTCATCCGAGGTGATGAATTCCGGGTCATGCGCTCCGGGCACCGGCCCGCCGCCCGACAATTCATCCTTTCGAATGAGGCAATGCGCCAACATCGCGCCACATAATTCTCCGGCCGGTGGATCCTGGCCAACACAGTCCATCCGGAATTCCACGCATAACTTCCTTGAGAATGCCGTCATGAGCCCTTTCGAAAGCCACGCACAGGTGACTGCCTGCCATCAGAGCGTTCTGCTCTTCTACTATGGCCTGGACAGGGCGGATTATCCCCTCGCAATGAAGCAAGTCGCACCCGATTGCCTGTGGGAACGCGGTGGTGTCATGCTGCGCGGTCGACAACAGATTGAAGCGTCAGTGAGGAAGAGATCGGCAACGCAAGTCGCGCGGCATATCGTCAGCAACTTTGCGATGCTCGTGCAGGATCCGGAGCGTGCCACGGCGGCCTATTGTCTGGCCCTGCATCTGTATGACAACGGCGCGCCCGCCACCCTCCCGGTACCGGGTTCCACACCATTTCTGCTCGCGGATGTGACATGCCAGTTCGCACTGGAGCCCGACAATGCCTGGCGCATACGGCAGCTGGATGTCGGGCGCGCATTCAGCTATTCCCGGGAGGTGATCTCTCCCTTGGCGCAAGCACCCAGGCTGGGTTGATCCGGACCTGCGTGTCGTTTCTACTGCGTGCCGCTCCGGCGCGCGCATCGCCAGCTCAGATCGGCCAACGGCCGTACCTTCGCTTCCATGCTCGCGGCATCGGCCGCTGACGCATTGCCTCCCGCCGCGCGCGCCGCAACGCCGCGCAGGATGGCGGCCATGCGAAACAGGTTATAGGCGAGATAGAAGTCCCAATTGCGAATGGCGTCGATGCCGCGCGCGCGGCAGTAGTCCTCGACGAACGCGTGCTCCTGCGGAATGCCGAGCGCAGCCAGGTCGACCCCCGCCACGCCGCGCCACAGGTCAGGCGGAATGCACCACGACATGCAGAAGTACGAGAGGTCCGCCAGCGGATGCCCTAGCGTGGAGAGTTCCCAGTCGAGCACGGCGACCACGCGCGGCTCGGTTGGATGGATGATCAGGTTGTCCATGCGCATATCACCATGTACGACGCAGGTCTCATCGCCATCGGGAATGTGGGCTGGCAACCATTCCATCAATGCTTCCATTGCCTCGATCGGCGCACCTCCCGAACTGCGGTACTGGCGGCTCCAGCGGTCGATCTGCCGCGCGAAGTAATTGCCCGGCCGGCCGAAAGTGTCCAGGCCGGCCGGGCCATGGTCCACGCCGTGCAGCGCGACCAAAACGCGGTTGATGTCCGCGTATATCGCCTTCCGCTCGGCCACGGCGAGCCCGGGCAGGGTGGGATCGACAAAGTTCCTGCCGCGCACGTACTCCATCAGAAAGAACGGTGTGCCAATCAGCGAGGCATCATCGCAATAGGCCACCATGCGAGGCACCGGAACGCCGCTGCCGTTCAGGGCCTGCATCACCCGGTATTCCCGGTCAATGGCGTGCGCGGACGGCAGCAGCGCCCCTGGCGGCTGCTTACGCAGGACAAATGCGTCGCTCGCCGCCTGGAGCAGGAAGGTCGGGTTCGACTGTCCGCCCGACAGTACGCACGCATTCAAGCCGCGTGGGTCCAATCCCGCCTGGCGCATCCAGTCGGCCAGGCGTTCAAGATCAAGGTCGGCGCAGCCAACGGAGCCCCCTGGGGGCGATGTCAGGTTGGAAACCAAAGGCGAAGAGGGCATGGTGGGGCGTCTACCGGAAGGTCAGAGGGAGGAAACAAGATGGCCGCCGTCGATGGCAAGCACCGCACCCGTCATGAACGTCGCGGCATCGGAGGCCAGCAGCAGGAGCGCTCCGTTGAGATATTCAGGCTGCCCGACCCGGCGCTGCGGCACGCGGCGGATCAGTGCCTGTCCGGCCTCGCTGGCAAAGAAGTCGCGGTTGAGGTCGGTTTCGATATAGCCCGGTGCGAGCGCGTTGACCCGGACGCCATGCCGGGCCCATTCGAGCGCCAGCGCCTGCGTCAGATGGATCAATCCGGCCTTGGCGGCGGCATAGGCCGGCACTTGCTGCGCCACCCGCAGACCGAGGATCGAGGCGATATTGATGATCGATCCCTCGCGCTGCGCGATCATGCGCTGGCCGGCAGTTTGCGCGACGCGCCATGCGCCGTTCAGGTTCACGTCGATGACGCTCTGCCAGTCATGCGCATCGCACTCCACAGCAGGGCGCGTTACGGCAATGCCGGCGTTGTTGACGACGATTTGCACAGGCCCGCCGAGCCGCGATTCCGCGGCGTCAAAGGCGTCAGCGACCGAAGCGGCGTCCGTCACATCCATGGACACTACGCAGGCCGTGCCACGATCCCGCTCGATCCGGGCAGCGACCTGCCGGCCCGCCTCGACACGACGGCCAGCCAGCGCCACCTGAACACCGGCACCGGCCAGCACCGTTGCGAAATGACTGCCCAGTCCGCCGAAAGCACCCGTCACCAGGGCTCGCTTGCCGAGCAGATCCTCGAACATGCTGTTCTCCCGTCATCGTGATTGCCGAATCGGCACGAGGGATTATCTGCGTCGGCACAGGAACCCGCATCATTCGAAGGGATGATTTGCTGCCCACGCGGAAATGGGCCGCAGACAGCGGGCCAGGTGGCACTCGCGAATTCATCCCATCGAACGAGGCGGCTGGAACTAGTGCTCACCATACTTGCTTCTGACCTCAACAACCCGCTAGCGCTGGTGAATTTCTCGGGTAAGTACCCATTCAATAATTGTTAGTGGGCTAAGCATAATAGATCGAGCGGACCCTGAATTCGGAACGAGAGGCGTCGCGACGACATGACTTCAGTAACACCAATGCCAGCGACGATGACCTTGGCCGTGACGTGCGATAGCTGGGGAGAAATGGGAAGCGAGACGATACCGGAGCCATTCAACGGCAAGAGATACGCCTGGGAATCGCTGCTTCCGGTCGCGACCGTGCCTGACGGAAACTGTCCACGTCAGCGGACAAAGCCTCCGGGTGCGTCAAGAACTGAATTCACCAAATAATATCTTCGGAGATGTATGAATGCGGCTACTTTCGAAAACGTACTGGAATGGAACTTGGGTGAAGTTTCGCGAGCCAGTCGATGCATTTGCGACTTGCGAACAGGTTACGGCCTACGCCAACGATGGCGCACAAAGCCGAGGCCTATATTGGACACCAAAGAAAAATCCGCGTCCTCGCGTCGCCATTGTAGCGGCCCATCCGAGGGTGGATTTTAGCCAACACTACGCATTTCCCGGCTTACTGCGCGCGGGATATGCCTGCCTTGGCGCTAATGTTCGCACGCTGAACAATGACATGACCTGCGTCCACGAACAGATCATCCTGGACATTGCGGCCCAAGTCCGGTGGTTGAAGGAGCACCGCGGGGTGGAGAAGGTCATCTGGCTCGGTAACTCAGGTGGGGGGTCACTTGGCGGATTCTACCAATCGCAAGCCCGGCTGGAGCCATCGAGGCGTCTTGAATTGACGCCTGCGGGTCGGCCGACCGCGCTGCGTACCGCAGTGATGCCGGCCTTCGATGCGATGATTGTCTCGGCAGCGCATACAGGGCAAGGTCTGGTCGTCAACGAGACGATCGACCCCTCCGTCGTGGACGAGCACAATCCGCTGCTGACCGATCCGAGCCTCGACATGTATGACCCGATCAACGGGTTCAAGCCTGCGCCGCAGTGGTCGCGATACAGCTCGGCGTTTATCCAGCGCTACCGTAGGGCGCAGCTCGACAGGGTTGCGCGCATCGACGCGATAGCGCGAGCCTTGATCGCAGAGCAGAGCGATGCGGAGTGCCTGGCTGCCGGGCCGGAGTTCTCGGCTTTGACGCCGCCGCGGCAGCGAGCGATTTTGCAGCGCAGTGTGTTTCAACCGGTGATGACGATCTACCGAACGATGGCGAATCCGAATTACACGGATAACTCGCTCGATCCCGGAAATCGCGGCTACGGCAGCCTGCTCAGCGATCGTCCGGATCTGATGAATCTCCAGTTGCTCGGCTTCGCACGCGTCGTAACACCGGACGCCTGGCTTTCGACGTGGTCCGGCTTGTCAAGCAATGCCAACTTCCTGAAGACCGCACCGACGATCAAGGAACCGGTGATGGTCATCCATGCGGGACGCGATCTGGACTGCTACATGCAGACGCACTCCAGGGCAATCTTCGCCGCGTTCGGAAGCCAGGACAAAACGTTCGAGGACTTCGCGGATCAGTTGCACTACTTCGAGCCGGATGAGGGCGAGCCAGAGAATGCAGGCGCCTTGGCCCAGACCGCGAAGGTCGTGCCATGGGTCGAGTCGAGGATGCCACTGTAGCGCGCTCTGCAATCCGCCCGACACAATAAAAACGAAAAGATCAGGCCGCGGAAGGGATCACTGCTGCGCACCCCTTCGGGTAGGGGCGTCGGGGTGACGCGTGCCTTTTCAGTCGGGCGGGTTCCAACGCGCACTAACAAGAACCGGAGGGGAAGAGAATCGAAATGGGAAAATCACTGTTGGGGCTTGGGCCGCAGGCGACATTTGCGGGGGCGTACATCCCTACCGGCATGGCATCCTGCAACGAGCATTCGCGCTCAATGCTCACGTCGTTTAGCAGCTGCGCGCAAGCGACTCCCGATCAACGCCTTGATCGGATGGCGCGGCAGCCTCGTGCCGGTTGCCGCGATTCATACAAGCCCCAATAGCGGCCTTACTGTCTGCCGCAGGCGGCTTAAGCTGTTTTCAGTGTCCTGATTTCCGCAGCCGCCTTTTCCAGGCCTGCTTTGGCGGCATCGGGCCCAAACGCCAAACCTTCAGCGCGGACCACGGTTACATCGGCGATGCCGATGAAGGCAAGCAATTGTTTCAAATGCGGAACCATGAAGTCCGCCGTTGCGGTGGGTCCTTTGCTGTAGACACTGCCCGTGGCAACCAGCAGGATGGCGCGCTTACCCTTCACCAGACCCTCCGGGCCCGAAGCCGTGTAGCGGAAGGTGCGGCCCGCTTGCAGCACATAATCAAACCACGTTTTCAATTGCACCGGCACACCGAAGTTATACATTCCAGCGGACAGGACAACGGTGTCTGCCGCTTTGAGTTCGTCGATCAGGGTTGTCACCAGGGCTGTCTGTGCCTTCTGCACTGAGTCTAGCGCGTCAGCGGGGGCGAACAACGCATCAAGCAAGGCACCATCGAGGACTGGCAGCGGATTCCCGCCCAGGTCGCGCTCCAGGATTTCATTCCCCGGGATGACGCCTAGCTGTTCCTTGAGGCGAGCAGCCAGTTGACCCGAGGCCGAGGCTGCGCCACGAATGCTGCTTTGGATGAATAGAAATTTTGGCATCTGGCTTTCAGTGTGATGGGTGAGGGCGAACATACTTCGAATACGCCTCCGATCCGGGGTGCAGAAACGGATAGCATGCCCCCGATCGAGAGGCGTTCTGTCTGGCGCCGATCGCCGGCGCCCGATCAAAAGATAACGCGTAGGCCCGCAGCCACGGCGACCTGGCTCTTCTGACCGTTGGCAAGGCCGTTCAAGGTGGTGGGGTTGCCGTAGCCGTATGACGCACCGGTTTGCAGCAGGGTGTCATAGTCCACTGGGCCGTTGTGCGCGTAGGCGCTGACCAGGTAGACGGTGGTGCGCTTTGAAAGCGAGTAGGCCCCCATCAGGCTGAACTGGCTGAAGTTCGGCAGGCTGGCAGCCTTCGTGTTCGGGGAGAGGGACGCGCCCAGGACTTGATCGTAGTAGTAGCCCGCGATCAGTTTCATGGCGGGCGTCATACTGTAGCTCATGCCGGCCCAATAGACGTTGTCGCGAATCGCCGTGACACCATTGCCGTACCTGGAGTCCCGCCAGCGATATCCGCCCATGAACCGGATGGGGCCGGTTTCATAGCTGGCGGCAATGAATGCCTTGCGGTCCTCCCCGATCGGAGACGTCGCGGTTAGCGCATTGTTAATCTGGTCATAGCCCGTGGCGATGCCAAACGATTCACCGAGGTAGTAGACCCCCGCGCCGAAGGCAGCCTGAGCACGAGAATTGCCTGGCACTTCGCCATTGGGGATGGTCGACATCTGGCCGCCCTGAAACGCAAATCCCGTTCCGAAGGAGTAGTGCGCCAACACATGGGTGTTGCCAAAATCTCCGGTATATTTGACCATGTTGTCTTCGCGATAGGCTGCACCCGCGATCGTATTGGCCGGCTCATAGGCAACGCTAGTCTTGAACGGCAGGAAGTTCACCATCGATTCCATCAGGCTGGTGTATTGCCTGCCCAATGAAACCTTGCCGAAGCCGCTTTTCGTCAGGCCGATTGCCGCTTGGCGATAGAACAACTGCGAAGCGGAGACGAGCTTACCGTCCCCCGGCGTGAAACCGCTCTCGAGCCAGAAGGTTGCCTTCAAGCCATCGCCAAGGTCTTCTTCCCCTCTCAAGCCCCAGCGTGACGCGGAGAGTCCCCCATATTTTTGCAGTCCGACGAGACTACCGGCACTCGTTGCGGTCGATGCCCGGTTCACGTACTCGATCCCGGTATCGAAGACCCCGTACAAGGTGACGCTCGATTGCGCACACGCCAGAGAAGAACTCAGGCTGCAGAGCACTGCAGCCGCAATAGCTATTTTCCTCAATTTAATGTCTCCCGATTTATTTTTTTGTTTTAATTGCTAAAGCTGGAACTATGCGATAACCATCCTTCGCGTGCTCAGCTGCGAGCGACCGATGCCGGTTCGCAGATCACATCGAGCTCACGTGTCCAGCATGCAAACTCAAGGCAAATGCCATCAGGATCGAAAAAATAGACTGAGCGCATGAAGACATCATCGGTCATGGTTTCGGTGATTTTTTGCGGAGAGTCGTCGTGATTCAGAACGCGTGAAATCTCGATGCCTTCTTCCTCCAGGCGCGCAACATAGGCATCGAACTTCTCAGCCGGCACGTGGAAGGCGAGATGGTTCAACGAACCATGCGCTGTCGTGATCGACCCGTTCCCCGGGAGCGATTCGGGTGCAGCGATCCCTGGATGCGCTTGCGGGGCATCGGGAAACCAGAAGAAGGCGATTGCGTCGCCATTGCCCATATCGAAAAAGAAGTGCTGGCCCCGTCCACCCGGGAGATCAATCGTCTTGATCAAGGGCATCCCGAGCCTGTCCCGATAAAACTCGATCGTCCTGGTCATATCCTTGCAGACCATGGCTACATGGTTCACGCCCCGGATGTCGAACTTGGTATTTACCTTTCTCACCATTGCTGCTTCTCCTCATTGAGTGACTTGTACTTCTTGTGCAGACCCACCGGTAACAGCGGAGTACAGCCGAGCCGCTACTGCGGCTCCACGCCCATGCTGCGCAGCAGGTCGTTGGTCATGGCGAATTCGACTGCGATGTCGCGCGCAAACGGTGCCGGCTCCTTGAGCGTGGGGTGAGCGCCGCCAATGCTGGTGTTGAGGAACTTCTCGTAGTCCGGTGTACGGCACACGTCGTTGAGAGCACTGACCAGGCGCCTCTGCACCTCGACAGGCAGGCCCTTGGGCGCTACCAGGCCAATCCAGGGCGTGGTCTGCAGGAGGGGCGCATCCACACCCTGCTCCTTGTAGGTCGGCACATCGGGCAGCAGGGCGCTGCGAGCGGCTCCCTGGACGGCGAGCGGCTGTGCGTAGCCTTTCTGGACATACTGGGCCACGAGCGCCGGCGGGCCGGCGGTGATGTTGATGTTGTTGCTCACGATGTCCTGGAACGCCGGCGCCGCGCCCTTGTAGGGCACGTGAAGGAAAGACACGTCCGCCGAGCGCTCCAGTATCACCATGATCTGGTGCACGGCGGTGCCGGTACCCCAGGAGCCGAAGGTGATCTTGCCCGGGTTGGCCCTGGCGGCCTGGAACAGCTCCCGCAAGTTCTTGACGCCCAACTGCCGATTGGCAAACAGCACCATCTGCCCTTCCATGACCTGAAACAGCGGCGTCAGATCCTTGCGCACGTCGTAGCCGGGCTTTTTTACAAGGGAGGCAACGCTGATCACAGAGTCCGCGATGGCGACGCCCAGGGTATAGCCATCGGCGGGCGCGCGCGCCACTTCGGCCGTGCCGATCGCGCCATTGGCACCGGCCTTGTTTTCCACGATCACCGGCTGGCCCAGGCGCACCGTCAGCATTTCGGCCACCTTGCGCCCGACGACGTCGGCGGTGCCGCCCGCGGGGAAGGGGTTGATGAGGCGGATGACGCGGTTAGGGTAGTTCTGCTGGGCCCATGTGCGCGTGCCCGCCATCGACAGGGTAGCGATGCCGGCCTGGATCAGTGTTCTCCTCTTCATGCTCGTGGTCTCCGTTGGAATGTCGATGGATCAAAGTGCCTCGGCATGAAGAGGCCGGATACACGAGCCCATCGCGATGCCCTTCACTCGCCCGCCTTCTCTGGCGCCGAGGATTGCCGTGGTTTGCGCCAGTATGCAAACAGGGCGCTCCTTTGACTAATGCGCATGGCATTGAGGGCTATGCAAAAAAGCTATATCCTGGGATTGGCGCCGGCTCATCCATCGACATGCGGCGACGGTACTGGGGTGCGCCGCACTCCGCCTGCCGCTCGTCTTGGTATATAGTCCCGGAGCCTGCACATGCAGTTTGCCTATAGCCGGCGAGGAGATGCGATGGACCTGTACAAGCTAAGCTTGGGTGGCATGCTCAATTGCCTGGAGGTCGAGCAGCACCGTTCGATCAACGCGGCCGCCCGTAGCCGCGATATGTCGCAGCCAGCACTGTCGCGCAGCATCCAGATGCTGGAGCGGGAGTTGGGCGTGCCGTTGTTCGAGCGGTCATCCAACGGCGTCAATCCCACGCCCTACGGCGAAACGTTGCTGCACCACGCGCGCATCGTACAAAGCGAGCTGCAACGCTGTCTGACCGACATCCAGGAACGCAAGCAGACCGGTCGCATGAGCCTGCGTGTCGGGGCGACACCTTCGGTGGTGACTTGGCTGATCATGCCCACCATCGCTGCAACCTACATGGACAAGAATCAGGAACAGACGAACATCGGACTGATCGAGAGCCATCCGGACGACTTGATGTCGGGCCTCATCCGCGGCTCGCTCGACATCACCATACAGCCCCCGTCGGACGAAGACATCAATGACGACGTGGTGGGCGTTCCGCTGGCCGAATCTGCCGTGGGCGTCGTGGTGGGCGCCCGGCATCCACTGGCCAAAAAAAGCAAGGTCGACGCGAGCGAACTCAAACGCTACCTGTGGCTGTTGCCGGCGTGGGCCTCCACCTGGAACAGGCGGTTCCAGGTCGAGCTCCAGGCGTTGGGCCTCGAGCAGCCGCAACGCGCGCTGTTGAGCAATTCGTTTCAAGCCCTGCGCCAGATGCTGCTGGACTACGAGGCACTGGCCATCTTGCCACTCGAGTACGTAGGGGCCGACATTCGGGCTGGCGTGTTGAAGCAGTTGCCGATTCGACATGTCTTTGCGAAGACCCAGTACTGGGCCTATGTCAAGCGTGGACGCGCCATGTCTTTGGCTTCCATTGCCTTTCGCGATAGCCTCATTGCCTTTGCAAGGCAAACGGGCAAGGCGCCGGCGGCGGACCCGTTGTGAAGCGTCAATAGACAATGTCTTGAGCCAGGCCCGGAGATACGCTCTCTATCCAAAGGCAGATCAGACCCGAGGCAAGCACCCGCTTCTCGTGCAGATCTTCGAACATTAGCCCCCAGCCATTTTCCAGCGTACCCAGGTGCATCGTCATCTGCCGGATAGCGTTCTCTCCAGCCAGTCTGCCGCGTGCCTCGTTCAGAGGAATGATCTGGCAACCGCGGGAAAACCCGGGCAGGGAGGCGCCCGAAGAATCATCCGTTCGAACGAGGCGACGCCCTGGTTCCCCCACAGATAATCGACTCGCAGGCTGTGTCCCTTGGCAGGGCGTCGATACCTGTGCCCAACGACAAGACAAAAAGGAGACTACCGGATGACCACTGCGACGCTTTCCTATTCGATGGAAATGCCCATGCTGCTTTCCACGTTGCTGCATGGTGCGGCACGCCACCACCGCAAGACGGAAATCGTATCGGTGATCGACGGCAGCACACATCGCCAGAGCTACGGCGAATGCGAATTGCGCGCACGCAAGGTCGCGCAGATGCTGCTTGCCCAGGGCGCGCAGCCGGGCGACCGCATCGCCACGCTGGCGTGGAACGATCATCGCCATCTGGAGCTGTACTTCGGCATCAGTGGCATGGGCGCGATTTGCCACACGATCAACCCGCGGCTGTTCGCCGAGCAGGTAGTGCACATCGTCAACCATGCGCAAGATCGCTTCGTGGTGTTCTCGCCCGACTTCCTGCCGCTGCTCTCGTCAATTGCGCCGCAGTGTCCTGGCGTGGAGCAGTGGATCATGCTGGGCGAGCCGGGCGACGGGCTTGAGCTGAACGGCATGGCCGTGGCCAGCTTCGAGGCCTTGCTGGCGCACCACGAGGGGATCTGCGGCTGGCCCGAGCTGGATGAGCGCAGTGCCGCGTTCCTTTGCTACACGTCCGGTACGACCGGCCTGCCGAAGGGCGTGGCATACGGGCACCGCGCCACGGTCCTGCACGCTTATGCGTGCGCGCTGCCCGATGCGCACAACCTGTCGGCACGGGACGTGGTGATGCCAGTGGTGCCAATGTTCCATGCCAACGCCTGGGAAGCGCCTTTCTCGGCGACACTCACCGGCGCAAAGCTCGTACTGCCGGGTGGCCGGCTCGACGGTGAATCGCTGTATCGCCTGATCGAGCAAGAGGGCGTGACGTTCTCGATCGGCGTGCCGACGGTGTGGTTCTCACTGCTGCGCCACATGCAGCAGCATGGCTTGCGTTTCCGCACATTGCGCCGGCTGCTGCTGGGCGGTGCGGCCACGCCGCCGGCCATGATCGAAGGCTTCGCCGAGCTGGGCGTCGAGCTCTACCAGGGCTGGGGCATGACGGAAACTGCCGCGCTGACAACCTGCGCCCGCCCGCTGCACCACCAGGCGGGGCTGTCGGACGCCGAATTGCGCAAGACGATTTACCGCAGCGCCGGCCGTGCCGCGGCCGGCGCCGACATGCGCGTAGTCGATCCTGAAAACCGGGAAATCGCCTGGGGAAGCGGCATCGCCGGCTCCTTGCAGGTGCGGGCACCGTGGGCCATTACCCGCTACTACGGGGCTGCCGATTCTGCGTTGCAGGACGGCTGGCTGCCCACCGGCGACATCGCCGAGATCGACGAAGACGGCTTCATGCGCCTCACGGACCGAAGCAAGGATGTCATCAAATCCGGCGGCGAGTGGATTTCCTCTGTGGAGATCGAGAACATTGCTGCCAGCATCCCCGGTGTGCACCTGGCAGCGTGCATCGCGGCCGCGCATCCGAAATGGGGCGAACGCCCGCTGCTGGTCGTGCAGCGCAAGCCTGGCAGCAGTGTGTCCGAGCAGGAAGTGCTGGCCGAACTGGAAGGCAAGATCGTCAAATGGTCGCTTCCGGATGCGGTCGTATTCATTGACGAGATGCCGCTGACAGCAACGGGCAAGCTCTTCAAGTTGCAATTGCGCGAACGCTATGGCAAACACCTGGCGGACAGGATGCAGGCAGCCTGAGCGCAATCTCCACGCGAAGCGAAACCCAAAGGCGGCAGCAGAACCGTCAACACAAATGACAGGCCAAAGCGCCATTCCAAGGAGACTATCGCATGAAATCGCAGCAATCCCGGGCAGGATCCCGCCCCCAGCTTTCACTGTCTGTCCTGTTGGCGCTGATGCTGGCTGGCGCGGCGCCCGGCCTGGCATCCGCCGCCGCGCAGCCCGCTGGCCTGTCGGATGGCGAAGTCCGCATCGGCGTGCTGACCGATCTGTCGGGCATCTACGCGGATGCAAGTGGGCGAGGCTCGGTGCTGGCCGCACAGATGGCGATCGACGACTTTACGGCGCAGGCCAGGCCCGCCTTCAACGTCAAGCTGCTTTCCGGCGACATGCAACTCAAGCCGGATGTCGGGGCCAATATCGCGCGCACATGGTTCGACCGCGAGGGTGTCGACATGATAGTGGACTTGCCTTCCTCAGCCGTGACACTGGCTGTGATGAACCTCGCAGCCGAGAAGAATCGCGTGGTCATCCCCACCGGGCCCGCCTCGCTGCGCATCACCAATGAGGACTGCATGCCCACTACGCTCCACTGGGCTTACGACGAGTACTCCCAAGGCCAGGGCACCGCGCGCGCCATTACCGATGCCGGTCACAAGACCTGGTATTTCATCGAGGCCGACTACGCCGGCGGCAAGGCACTGCGCAACGGGTTCGAGGAAGCGCTGAAGGCTGCCGGCGGCAAGGTCGTGGGTAGCGCGAAGCACCCGCTCGGCGCAGCCGACTTCTCGTCGCAGATCGTGCAGGCCCAGGCCTCCAAGGCGGAGGTCATCGGCATGGCCAATGCGGCCGGCGACTCGGCGAACCTTGTCAAGCAGGCCGCGCAATTTGGTGTCACACCCAAGCAGATCATGGCCGCGTCGCTGATCCATATCACCGACATCCACGGGCTGGGCCTGAAATCGACCAAGGGCATGTACCTGACCGACGGCTTCTACTGGGATCGCAATGAGGAGACGCGCGCGTGGTCGCGCCGCTTCTTCGAAAAGCAGAAGAAAATGCCAACCATGGTTCAGGTCGGTACCTACTCGGCAGTGCTCCACTACCTGAAGGGTGTCAATGCCGCGGGGACCGACGAGGCGAAGGCAACCGTGGCAGCCATGAAGGCGATGCCGGTCAACGATGTGTTCGCCAAGAACGGCCGCATCCGCGAAGACGGCCGCATGGTCCACGACATGTACCTGTTCGAGGTCAAGAAGCCGGAGGACGCCAAGTACGCGTGGGACTACTACGCGCTGCGCGCGACCATCCCGGCCGACAAGGCCTTCCGCCCGCTATCGCAGTCCAGCTGCAAGTACGTCAAGCCGCAGAAGACCTGATCCGCGAGCGTGCCGGCGTTGTTGCACAGCGCTGGCGTCGTCAGGCGATCAGCCCCAGCTTGCGCGCGACAGCCACGGCGTGCGTGCGCGACGAAGCGCCGAGCTTGGCATTGATGCTGCGCAGGTGCGTCTTGACGGTCGTTTCCGAGACAAAAAGCCGGACCGCCATTTCCTTGTTCGCCATCCCGTCGGCCAGCAGGTGGAGCACCTTCAGTTCCTTCTTGGTCAGGCCCTGGCCATCCTGCACCGGATGGGCGTTCGCCATGGCTGGCACTGCGCCCTTCGGCGCGGCGCCGCTGCGCTCGGCAAACATGCCGGCGAGTTGCGCCACCAGAGCGCGGGCCGCCGGCGACAGCTGCGGGCCGCCGCGCGTCCCGCCTGCGCCCACCGCGCCTATCATGCGAGCCACCGGCTCGCCCTCGTCGATGAACGTACTGACGAAGCCTTCGCTGGCGCCGAATTCCAGTGCCGGCGCCAGCTCCTGCAGCGCAAGCGCACTGTCGCCCGCGGCCTGCAATGCCGTTGCCAGCAGGATGCGCAGCTTCAGTGCCCGGCGCCCTCGCTGTGCTGCCTGGGCCAGCGCCAGCGCCTCGCGCAGCGCTTGCGCGGCGCCGGCGGGGTTGCCAAACGCGATCTCCAGCCTGCAATGCGCCAGTTCCACGGTCTCGACGTCGTTGGCATGCGGCACGAACTCCGGGCCGAACGACCAGGCGCGCAGCGCCCGCGCCGCCGCCAGTTCCAGTTCCGCGCCATCGCGGTCGCCGCGCTGCACGGCGATGCGAGAACGCTCCAGCCGCGCGTTGGCGACCATGCGCAACAGCCCGGTCCGGTAGCCCATCTGCTCGCAGTCGTGGAGCCATAACATCGCGTCCTCCTCGCGGCCGTCAGCTAGCGCACCCCGGCATAACAGCACAAAGGTGACAATGAGCGGATCGATATAGGCCGCCTCGCGGATCAGCGGCAGGTAGGCGCTCAGCAAACGCTGCGCCTGATCGCTGCGTCCCGATTCATAGAGGGCTTCGGCCAGGAAGGCCCCGGCGATCTCCTGCCCGTCCACGCGCTGTTCGCCCCGGCTCGCGTCGGGTTCGTGCGCGCCGCGGTAGCGTGTCAGCGCCTGCCGCAACCGGCCCTGGACCAGGTCGATCGATCCGTCCAGGCAATGCGCCACGCGCATGTTCGCCCCGCCGCCGATGCCGGCGTGGACCTGCCGGCTGCTGTCCAGCATCCGGCGCGCCTGTTCGAAGTGACCCAGGTAGATATGACAGGACGCCAATGAATTGAGTTGCACGCCATAGGGAAACACGTGGCTTGGGGAGAGCTTGCGCAAGAAGTCCTGCCATGCGGCGTAGGCCTGGTCGAGCTTGTCGCCCAGCGCCAGGATAAAGGCATGCAGCGCAAGCATGTGCGCGGCAATCTCGGCATCGCGCTCGCCTGCGTCGTGCATGTCTTCGAGCATGCGCAATGCCTTGTCGCCGCGATGCAGGAACGTCAGCGCCCAGGCCTGCACCAGCCTGAGCCGTGGACGGTTCGACAGGCTGCCGGGCGGCAGGCATTCAAACCAGCGCGCCAGCAGGCGGACCCGTCCCTGCCAAAGCAGCGGGTCGGCGTGCTGCTGCAGCAAGTCCAGTGCGGCGCAGAAGTCTTCCGCCTTGAGCGCGTGCTCGATGGCGGGCACAGGCCGGCCCTGTCCGACAAACCATTCGCTCGCCAGGCGGTGCAGCCTGGCGATCTCCACGCCGCCGTGCAGTTGCGCCAACCGTGCCTTGAGAAAGTCGGAGAACAGGCTGTGATAGCGGTACCACTGGCCGGCCGCATCGAGGCTGGTAAGGAACAGATTCTCGTGCGCGAGCCGTTCCAGCATCGCGGTGCCGTCGCCGCGCCCGGTCACCGCATTGCAGAGTTCGGCGCTGAACGGACCCAGCAGCGATGTCTTCAACAGGAAATCCTGCACTTCGGGCGACTGGCGTGAGAGCACGTCTTCGGCCAGGTAGTCCGCCACGGCTGCATCGGAGCCGGAGAATGTACCGATGAACGCCGAAACATCCTCGCAGCGCTGCATGGCCAGCACCGCCAGCCAGATCGCCACGACCCAGCCCTCCGTGCGCAGGTGCAGCTTGCGCAGGTCTTCCTTGGAAACGCTTTGCCCGATGCGCTCGCGCAGGTAGGCGCCTGTCTCTTCGAGGGTGAAGCGCAATGCGTCGGTCGTGATCTCGAGCAGCCGGCCGTGGGCCCGCAGCCTGCCGAGCCCCAGTTCCGGTGTGCCGCGCGAGCCGACCACGAACTTGCCGTGTGCCGGCATCTGTCCGATCAGCTGGCGCAGGAATTCCAGCGCGGCCGGGTTGTGCAGCGCCTCGAAGTCATCGAGGAATATGGCGAATGGCACCGGGAAGCGCGTCAACCGGTCGACCAGCGTATCCGTCGGCAAACCGTCTTGCCCGGCCGCGATCACGTCTTCGTTCCCCTCGCACAGGGCATCCACCGCCACGTTTAGGGATGCCAGGAAGATGGAGAAGTCGTTATCCGCGGCTCCCAACTGGCACCACGCCGTACGCATGCCGGCGGCCACACACGCCGCATGGATATCGAGCATGGTGTTCGTCTTGCCAAAGCCGGCCGGCGCCTGCACCGAAACGAGCCGCACATCGCTGGCCTGTATGACGGGCGCCGCAAGGCGGTCCCGGGCCAGGTGCGTGCGCAGTCGCTGGGGAACAAGGAACTTGGCGGGCGGGGTACGCATGGCAATCCGGGTGGACTTCGCTACTGGTTGGGATAAGCGTGGATTCTATCCGCTCATGGCGCTATCCTGTGCCGGTCATGGCGTGCTCTGCCGGTATCGACGCCACAATGCGGGAAAATCGTCCCTTTGGATGAAGTATCGCCCGTGCGCAGGCGCTAACCTTGGCGGCACCCCGGCTTGGCCCGGCCCAAGCGTGTACCCGCCTGCCGGCCGCACACCGGCAGGCGTCACCACAGCACCAGAGCGAGACGAATATGGACTTCAGTTTGAATGCCGCGCAGCAGGCCTTGCAGGCACGCACCCGCGAGTTCATCGCGGAACACATCATGCCGATGGAGCGCGATCCCAGGCAGACCGCGCACGGACCCACCGAAGCGCTCCGCGCGGAACTGGTTGCAAAAGCCCGCGCCGCCGGCCTGTTGACGCCGCACGCCTCGAAGGAAGCAGGCGGCCTTGGCCTGAGCCATGCCGACAAGGCGATTGTGTTCGAAGAAGCGGGGTATTCGCCTCTTGGTCCGGTCGCGCTGAACATCCACGCCCCCGACGAAGGCAATATCCACCTGATGGAAATCGTGGCGACGCCGGCGCAGAAGAAGCGCTGGCTGCAACCCCTGATCGACGGATACACACGCTCCTGCTTTTGCATGACGGAACCGTCGCCAGGTGCCGGAGCGGACCCGTCCATGCTCCAGACCGTCGCGGTCCAGGATGGCGACGACTACCTCATCACCGGCCGCAAGTGGTTCATTACCGGTGCCACGGGCGCCACCTTCGCCATCATCATGGCGCGCATGGAAGACGGCACGGCAACGATGTTCCTTGCCGACATGGACCAGCCGGGCGTGGAAATCGAGCGCCAGATGGATGCCCTCGACACTTGCTTCACCGGCGGGCATGCCGTCGTGCGGTTCGACAAGCTGCGCGTGCCGGCCACCGATGTCCTCGGCAAGGTGGGGGAAGGCTTTCGCTATGCGCAGTTGCGTCTCGCCCCCGCCCGCCTTACCCACTGCATGCGCTGGCTTGGCGCGGCACGGCGCGCCCATGACGTGGCGGCTGACTATGCCCGGCAGCGCCGCGCGTTCGGCCGTAGCCTGGTCGAGCACGAAGGCGTGGGCTTCATGCTTGCCGACAACGAGATGGAACTGCACATTGCCCGGCTGACCATCTGGCATTGCGCCTGGGTCCTGGACCAGGGCGAGAAAGGCCGGCACGAGTCAAGCCAGGCCAAGGTGATCTGTTCCGAAGCCCTGTGGCGCATCGTGGATCGCTCTGTCCAGGTGCTGGGTGGCAGCGGCGTAACCGACGAGACCGTCGTCGCCCGCATTTTCCGGGACATGCGCGCATTCCGCATCTACGACGGCCCTTCGGAAGTCCATCGCTGGAGCATGGCGAACCGCATCGCGCGGGGATAGGAATACGGGCGTTTCCGTTGGCCGGAAACGCCCGTATTCTTCTGTCGGCCTGTACGGGGAAGACCCGTGCGCTAGGCCATGCGCTCCGACAACCCCAGCGAGCGGCCGACAATCTCCAGCATGATCTCCGAGCTTCCCGCATAGATCCGCGACACTCGCGCATCGCGGTACATACGGCTGATCCGGTATTCGTCCATATAGCCGGCTCCGCCGTGGAACTGCAGGCAATCGTCGATCAGGCGATTCTCCAGTTCTGAAGTCAACAGCTTGGCCGAGGCGGCTGTCGGCGCATCCAGCCGCCCGGCGTTGTGCTCAATGACCAGTGTGTCGATCCAGGACTGCATCGCGTCGAGTTCCGCATGCTTGCGCGCCAGTGCGAACCGTGTGTTCTGGAAAGCGCCCAGCGGACGGCCGAACGCACGTCGCGCCTTCACGTAGTCCAGCGTCAGGTCCAGCGCCACCTGCGCGTGCGCGACCGACTGGCAGGCACTGAGCAACCGTTCTTCCGCCAGTCCTTCCGCCAGGTAGCCAAGCCCCTTCGCGGGGTCACCCAGCAGGTTGGCATCCGGTACGAATACGTTGTCGAAGAACAGTTCTGCCGTGTCCTGCGCGTCAAGGCCAAGCTTGTCCAGCTTGCGCCCCCGTTCGAAGCCGGGCATGCCGCGTTCCACCAGGAAGAGCCCGAAGGCGCGTGGCTGGGCCGGATCGGTGCGGGCCACCACGATGACCGCATCGGCATTCAGCCCGTTCGAGATATACGTCTTCGTGCCCTGCAGCAGCCAGCCGCCGTCGGTTTTCCGCGCGCGCGCCTGGATGCCCGCCAGGTCCGAGCCTGTTCCGGGCTCGGTCATGGCAATGGCAAGAATGCGCTTGCCGCTTGCCGCATCGGGCAGCAGCCGCGCCTTCTGTTCATCATTGCCCAGGCGTGCGATGTATGGCGCTACCAGCCGTGAATGCAGCGTAAAGAACACGCCGATGTCGCCATGCCGGATCATCTCTTCGTACAGGATCTGTTCGTAGCGGAAGTCCGCCATGCCGGCGCCCCCATACTGCTCGGCGGCCCACATCAGCAACAGGCCCTGCTCGCCGGCCTTCTCGAAGACGGTACGATCACAACACCCGCCCTTGCGCCAGGCATCGACATGCGGCGCCACCTCCTTGCGGATGAACCGTGCCACCGCGTCGCGGAACTGGTCGTGCTCGGGCTCGAAGATTCTACGTTTCGTGCTCATGCCGCCTCCTTGCTGTAGAACGGCTCGCCGCGCCGTGCGCGTTCGCGAAGGGCCTGCGTAGGCCGGAACCGGGAGCCGTAAGCGTCGGCAAGCGCATCGCAGGCAAGCACGAAGGCGCGTACGCCAAGGGTGTCGACCAGCGACAGGGGCCCGCCAGTCCATGCCGGGAAACCGAGTCCAAGGATGGCGCCAATGTCCGCGTCTTCCGGCGCCGAGATCACGCCTTCTTCCATGCAACGGACCGATTCCAATGCCTGGACATGCAGGAGACGCCGTTTCACTGCTTCCAGTCCGGGTTGCTGTCGCGCCGCCGGGTACTCTTGCGCCAGTCCCGGCCACAGGCGCTTCTTGCCGCCCTCCGGGTAGTCGTAAAATCCGCCGCCGCGCTTGCGGCCCAGCCTGTCAATGGCATTCATGCGGGCGATGACCGGCTGTGCGTGGATGCGGCGCAGCGGCTCGGGCACACCGTCCGCCTCGGCCTGCCTGACCACGCGCTGCTGCAGGTCCAGCGACACTTCGTCCAGTACGGCCAACGGGCTCACCGCCATGCCGGCCATGCGGGCGGCGTTCTCAATCAGCGCCGGCTTGACACCCTCGGCAAGCATCGCCATTGCCTCGTCGACGTATGCGCAGAAGATGCGGCTGGTGTAGAAGCCCGGACTGTCATTGACCACGATGGGCGTCTTCCTCAGCCGGGCAGCCAGGTCCATCGCGTGCGCCAGGGTTTCGCGCGATGTCCGCTCGCCCAGGATGATCTCCAGCAAAGGCATGCGGTCCACCGGGGAGAAGAAATGCATGCCGATGAAGCGCTCCGGCCTGCCGGTGCCCGTGGCCAGGCTGGTGATGGGCAAGGTGGACGTATTCGAAGCAAAGATCGCCGTGGGCGACAGCACGGCCAGCGCACGGGCGATCACATCGGCTTTGACAGCGCGATCTTCGAACACGGCTTCGATCACGAAGTCGCAACCGTCGAGGTCGGCGTACTGCGCCGTCGCATGAATCAGCTTGCCCGCGTGCTGCGCGGGTTCGCTTTGCGTCGTTGACACCGCCGCGCGGGTTGCCATCTCCATGGCGCGGAGCCGGCCAGCGGCCGCTTGCTCGCGTGTGGCATCGAGCAGTACCACTTCGATGCCGGCCCGCGCAGCGGCGAACGCGATGCCTGCCCCCATCATGCCTGCGCCGAGAATCCCGAGCCGTTGCGCCGCCCCCCGGGGAATGCCCTGCGGACGGTGCGCAAGCCGCTCGTAGCGCTTGCGGTTGACGAACTGCGTGCGGACAAGGTTGCGTGCGACAGGGTCCGCGGCGAGCTGCGCGAAGTACTGAGCTTCGATCGCCATGCCGCGGTCGAAGGGAAGCTGCGTGCCCTCATAGACGGCCGAAAGAATCGCCAGCGGCGCCGGATAGTTGCCGTGCGTGCGGCTGCGGACTTGCGCGATGCCGGTATGGAAGCTGCGCAACGCATGCTCGGCCAGCGCGCCGGCGCCCCCTGGCAGGCGGTAGCCGTCCCGGTCCCAGGGCTGGCGCGCGCCGCGATTGGCCAGCAGCCAGCGCTTGGCGCGCATCACCAGCTCCGCGCACGGTGCGATCTCATCCACGACGCCGAGCGCCAGCGCGCGCTCGGGGGCGAGGGGGGTGCCATCCAGCAGCAGCGGCAACGCGGCTTCAATCCCGAGCAGGCGTGGCAGGCGCTGGGTTCCGCCACCGGCCGGCAACAGGCCGACCCCGACTTCTGGCAGCCCGACGCGCGTATCGGGCGCATCCGACAGCACGCGGTAGTGGCAGGCCAGGCAAAGCTCCAGCCCGCCGCCGAGCGCCGTGCCGTTGATGGCGGCAGCGAACGGCTTGCCGCCGGTCTCCAAGCGGCGCATGAAAAGGTTCTCGGCGACGAAACCGGGCAGCGCGCTTCGCCCCTGCGTCAGCGCTGCCTCCAGACGGCCAAGCACCGCGTTGAGGTCTGCGCCGGCGAGGAAACCGTCCTTGCCGGAAGTGATGATGGCGCCGACGATCGCGTCGTTGGCCAGCACGTGCTCGACTGCCTCGCTCATCCCAGCCGTCAAGGCCGGCGTATAGACGTTGACGGGCCGATCGGCGCAGTCGATTGTGATCAGTGCAATCCCGTCTTGATCGACGGAAACGGAAATGGGCTTCATCAGTACGTTTCCTGATTGGGGGTGCGGTATGGCTTGAACATAGTCCGCAGGTTAAACACGCTCGATCAGCGTCGCGGTGGCCTGGCCGGCAGCAGCGCACAAGGTAACCAGCCCACGGTGCAAGTCGCGACGCTCCAGTTCGTCGAGCAGCGTGCCCAGCAGCATGGCACCGGTCGCACCCAGCGGATGGCCCAGCGCAATCGCACCGCCATTGACGTTGACCTTCGCGTGGTCGATATCGAAGGCCCGCATGAATACCAGCGGTACGACGGAGAACGCCTCATTGACTTCGAAGAGATCGATGTCGGCAATGCGCAAGCCGCTGCGCGCCAGCAGCTTCTTCGTGACAGGGACCGGCCCCCCCAGGTTCATGTTGGGATCGCTGCCAAGCGAGGCAAAGTGGCGGATGCGGGCGCGCGGCCTCAGACCGGCGCGTTCGCCGAACGCCTTGCTGCCGACCAGCACCACGGCGGCGCCATCGACAATGGCGCTGGCGTTGCCGCTTGTGTGGATATGCTCGATCTGCTCCAGTTCTGGATAGCGCTGCAGGGCGATCGCGTCGAAGCCCTGCTTTCCGGCGCCGGCAAACGCAGGCGCCAGCTTCTTGAGGCCTTCCATGCTGGTCTCGGGCCGGACGGCTTCATCCCGCGCCAGGACGACGTCGCCGGTCACGTTGCGCACCGGAATCAGCGATCGGTCAAAATGACCTTGCTGGCTTGCATGCGCCGCGCGCTTCTGGCTCTCCAACGCATACGCGTCCACGTCGTGACGCGTCAGGTCCTCCAGAGTGGCAATCAGGTCGGCCGCCACGCCATTCGGCATGTAAGGAAACTGCCGCGTAATGGACGGATCGGTATAGATTGCACCGCCATCCGAGCCGATGGGCACGCGCGACATCGATTCGACGCCTCCGCCGAGGGCCGCTTCGATCTGGCCGGCCATGATCGCCGCCGCGGCCTGGTTGACGGTATCGAGGCCGGATACACAGAAGCGGTTGAGCTGGTAGCCCGGCACGCTCTCGCCGTAGCCCGCTGCCAGCAACGCGATGCGCGTCAGGTCGGAACCTTGTTCGCCCAGGGGCATGACAATGCCCAGGCCTGCTTCCTCGATGAGTGTCGGATCCAGCTCATGGCGCTCGCGCAGCGCACGCAGCGTCTGCGCGGCGAGCGAGACAGGCGTGATGTCGCGCAAGGCTCCGGTGTCGCGGCCCCTGCCGCGCGGCGTTCGGACGGCGTCATAAAGAAAGGCTTCGTTCATTTCGATTCCTGGTCTGCATGGGTTCGGACCGGGCGGCAAGCGCGCGCGGCCTCCGCGGTACCACATATTTTGCGAAAGGATTATGTTGTGCCGCCCGGGCGACTCGCCTCGTTCAAAGGGATGAATATTCGGTGGGCGTCGGTCTGCTTGGCCTTCGAGACAGCGTCGGCGGACATCTCCCAGCCTCCACACGAGGTACTTCAGCAGCCTGAACTGGGGCGTGACTAGGGTAAGTCCGCATTCGGATATTGTTAGGGCCATAAGCATAATTGTTTCGGGAGGCACAGGTGCTCACGGTGCGATGCCTCGCGACGAGGAGACCCGCATCACAATCAGGGGGAGAAAGAATGAAAGATCTTGTCAGCAAGAAGCGCCGTCTTATCTTGAGCGGGCTGAGCATTGCAGCGCTGGCATCGATGCAGAAGCCGGCAATGGCTCAACGCGGGGCGTGGCCGGATCACCCAATCAAGCTCGTGGTGCCAGTCGCCCCTGGCGGAGTTGCAGACGCTATCGCGCGCCGATTTGCAAAGAACGTGGCGGAACAGCTTGGGCAGCAGATCGTCGTGGAGAATCGCCCCGGCGCCAGCACGATCATCGGAACCCTTGCCGTTGCGAAGGCCCCACCGGACGGCTATACGATTCTCCTCGCACAGACCGCTCATATCCAGAATCCAATTCATTTCAAGAAGGTCGCCTATGATCCGCTGAAGGATTTCACGCCTCTGGGCAGGATCGGACTAAGCGCAACGGTTGTTGTGGTTCGTCCCGATTTGGGCATAAAGAATGTCGATGAATTCGTTAAAGCCGCTCGAGGTAAGCGCTGGAGCTATGGCGCAGGGTCAACCGGACCGCAGGTGATTTTGGAGATTTTCAATAAGGAGAATGATCTGGGAATGACCGGGGTATTGTACAAAGGGGAGTCTCCTGCCCTTACCGATCTGCTTGGTGGCCAGATTGAGATGGGATTGTTTTCCGTGTTTGCTGCCAAGAGCTACCTGCTCTCCGGCAAGCTCACGCCCATTGCCGTTATCGGCGAAAAGCGGGTGGCCTCACTGCCAAATGTGCCGACGTTTGCCGAGCAAGGGCACAACGAGATGAGCTATGGGGGAGGCTGGTATGCCTTTTTGGCCCCGGCGAACGTACCGCCGGAAATTGCAGGCCGTCTGAGCCGGGCTATCAAGGCATTCCTCGACAACCCGGTCGAGAGAAAGTACCTGGAGGATATGGACGTTATTGTAAATTGGACTAATGGTAATGCGTTCGCGCCACAAATGAGGCAGGACATGGAGGCTTGGCGCGGGATGGTAAATCGCTCCAAGGTTGTTATAGATCAGTAATTTTCCGGAGGAGGATGAGGATATCTGCCATCGCACCGTGGACGTCAATGTCCGAAGCCTGTGGTTTTGCGTGAAGGGCCAGATCGCCCAGATGTCGACGGGGGAGGGCGGGGGACGATTAGGCGCCGCACCTTCAGAAGGCGGCGAGAGATATCCGCTAGGGCGATACAGCACGCCGGAGGAAATTGCTTCGGGCATCCCCTGGCTGAGTTCGGCAGACGCTGCCTCGGTGATTGGCAGCATCATGGCAATTGATGCGGGTTACACGGCGGCAAAATCCGGGCAGCCGGAGCTACTCCGCCTGGGCATCGGCACCGAGATTGTTGATCATCAGGAGCAGCGCACGGCGAGTCGTCTCCACTTCCTTGGCTGGAATGCCATTCAGTGCCAATGCGTTGACTTCTTCGGCAAGCGGAACAAGCAGCTTCTTCAACTTCCTGCCCAGAGGCGTCAGGAACACGTAGATATTCTTGCGGTTGTCGGGCCGCTGCTCGAGACTGACGTAGCCCAGTTTTTCCATGGCTTTGAGGGCGACTACCGTGGTGGGTTCCATCACGCCTGCCTCTATGCTGAGCTCGCGCTTCGTCAGGCCGTCGCGCTCCCATAGGATGCGCAGGAAGGTCCAGTGCCCCAACTGCACATCGTGGCGGGCAAGCCTCGTCTGCAGCGCTCGCAAGAATCCCCGCGTTGCGTCCTTGACGAGATGTGCCATCCGATCGTTGGGGACTGCTTCGTGCCAGTGCCGCAGCATGCGACTGGCAATTTCGGTATCTCTGGTGTTGCTCGGCATGGAAAGGTCCGGAAGCTCTTCAAGAGGAATTTGTTTATGAGCCTAATATTAACACCATGCCGGGAATGGGCTGCGCCGACACGGATCGGCAGGTGGAGATCGCGCGAGCGGAACCGGCGATGTGATTGCCGGATATCCGCTGCAGGATCATGCTACTCCGCGACTACCTGGGCCATCTTGATGGCTTCGGCATAGCGCGCTGTCTCGTCGCCGAGTGCCTTGGCGTAGTCCGCGCTCGACCCGCCCACCGGCTCTATGCCAGCGACGTGCAACTGCGCGATGACTTCGGGCATCTTGACGGCATTCGCGATGGCGTCTGCCATCTGCTTCACCACGGCATCGGGCGTTCCCGCCGCCGCGAGCACGCCAACGGTCACGGCGTAGTCGTACCCGGGCACCACTTCCGAGATCGCCGGAATCTGCGGTGCGAGCTTGGAGCGCTGCAGTGAGTTGGTGCCAAGGATCTTCACCTGGCCAGACTTCACGAAGCCCGATAGCGAGGGCAAGGCGGCGAACACCACTTGCACTTGGTCCCCGATCAGCGCCGGGACGGATTGGCCGGAGCCGCGGAAGGGAATGTGCCTGATATCGATCTTGAGTGAGGCCTTCAGCGCTTCCATCGATAGTTGATGCGTGCTCCCTATGCCGGACGAGCCGTAGTTGAGCTGGCCAGGCTTCGACTTTGCAAGCGCAATGAATGATTGAAGCGAGTTTGCCGGCACACGGGCATTGACGGCTAGAAACAGCGGAGATCTCGCCGCCAATGAGACCGGCACGAAATCGCGCTTGGGCTCATAGGACAGATCCTTGTAGATCGCAGGATTGATTGTCATCATCGACCCGTCGGTGACCAGAAAGGTATAGCCGTCGGCGGGACTCGTCTTGAGCGCCTGCGCAGCTACCACGCCATTGGCGCCGGGACGATTCTCGACCACGAACGGCTTGCCCAGCCGTTGTGTCAATTGCTGCGACAGGATACGGGCAACGGTGTCGGGCAGACCGCCCGGCGCATAGGGAACGATCAGCCGGATCGCCTTGGTAGGCCAGGAATCGGCGCCTGCCAGCGCCGCCGTTGGGGCGAATGCGGCGGCCGTCAGGCATAGGCACAGGCATCGGCACAGCTTGCGCCGTGCGAGATGGTTGGGGGGGCGTCTCATGGTGTCTCCTCTCTTTATATAGTGCGCCGCTATGTCGGGTAAGTCTGATGCGGCAACTCGATGTCCCGGGCCTCACGCGCCGAAGACAGCATCGCGAGGCAGACTTCGAGCGTGGCCTTTGCCCAGGGTCCGCCGTGGATTGGGCGCCGTCCGTGAACGACGGCGTCAATCAGTTCGTCGATGACCTCGAAACGCGGCACCGACGGTGCCGGCAGCGGGATGTGTTCCCGTTCCCTATCGCCATAGACCCAGATGCCGTCTGGCATGGGGCGGATGTCGGCATGCTCGCAGCTGACGATGACCGGCCCGAAGTGCTGGTGAGCGAGCGGGGGAGACGCGCCGGCGGGCGATGTCCAGGATGGCCCGCCGTAGGTGGCGTCCGCCTTGAGTCGTGTTTCCGCCTCGGCCGAGCCGATGCCGGCCAGCCTGCGCCGCGCCTTGCCGTAGTCCTCTTCGTGGGCCGGGAAACCCATTTCGGTGAATCCGCCGTTCCACGGGTCCGAGTCGAAGCGGCCATAGCCGCTATAGGTCAGGGAGGCATAACTCCCGTTCTCGAACCAGAGCATGGCGGAATAGGCGCCTTCGGTCGGTCTGGATGGATCCCATTGGCCAAGCGTCGCCCGGACCCGACTGGCCGGGGAACCGGCGAGCAGGCGGACCACGTCGACCTGATGCGCCGCCTGGCTGAAGACAACTCCGCCGCCAGCCTCGGTCTGAAGTTCCTCCGGGCGCCGCGGCCGGTAGAGAAAGTCCGTGTAGTTCAGGGCGTGGATCATCCGCACCGCGCCGAAGCGGCCCGAGTCGAGCAGGTGACGCGTGTGCAGGTAGGGCGAGTCAAAGCTGTGGCAATGCCCGACGATCATTTGCACGTTGGCCCGAGCGCACGCCTCGATCATCTGGTCGCACTCCGCCATCGACAATGCCATCGGCTTTTCGACCAGCAGGTGCTTGCCATTCGCCGCGGCAAGGCATGCGTGGGCGGCATGAAACTGATGTGGACTGGCTACGTAGACTGCATCGATGGCAG
The DNA here is from genome assembly GCF_056398185.1 of Cupriavidus sp. 05L310. Taxonomy (NCBI): domain Bacteria; kingdom Pseudomonadati; phylum Pseudomonadota; class Betaproteobacteria; order Burkholderiales; family Burkholderiaceae; genus Cupriavidus; species Cupriavidus sp. 05L310. The sequence continues at coordinate 29,119 of NZ_JBFTOX010000055.1, read as the reverse complement.
GCGAGCATGCCATCTCGGACAGGTCCTCGTACACCGGGGCGCCGAAATCGCGCGCAAACTGCCGGCGCGCGGTGTCACGCGGGTCGCAGGCGGCGGCGAGGACCACACGCTCGTCCGCGAGGAAGGTGGGCAGCATGAGCGAGAATGCTCGGCCGAGTCCGACGACGCCCAGGCGCACCTTTCCGTCAGGTTTTCGTTTCATAGCTCGATCACGAGTTCGGCGCTTCTCGCACGCGAGACGCAGATCATCACCTGGCCTTCCAGTTCCTCCGGCATCAGGACCATGTCACGGTGGTCCGCCTCGCCCGCCACCAGCGTGGTGCGGCAAGTACCGCAGGTTCCGCTCTCGCAGGAAGAAGGGACCTCGCAGCCATGCTGACGCAGGACATTCAGGATACTCATGCCCACCGGAACCTCGAAGCGCTGTCCGGTACTGTTCAGCACAACATCGAACGGCTTGTCGTCCACGCGCACCTCGCCTCCCTCGTTGAAGCTCTCAAAGTGGATCTTCGTGGCGGGCCAGTGACCCGACATGTCACGCACGGCGTTCATCAGCCCGCGCGGCCCGCAGCAGTAGACGTGCGTGTCGCACGGCTGCTCCAGCACCGGCCACAGGTCGAATGCCTTGTCGGGATCCCCGAAGTCATGATGGATCGTTACCTTGCCCCGGAGTTCGGGTGCCTGCAACGCATCCAGGAACGCGGTGGTCTCCGGTGAGCGCGTGAAATAGTAGAGCTTCCACTTGGCCGTCGACAGTTCCCCAAAGCTGCGGATCATCGACAGGATGGGCGTGATGCCGATGCCACCGGCGATGAAGATGAACGCCCTGGCATTGCCGACGAGAGGGAATGCATTCTCCGGCACGCCAACGGGAAGCAGGTCGCCTTCCCTGGCGTCGTCGCAAAGGCTCACGGAGCCGCCCTGGCCGTCGGCGTCACGCTTCACGGTGATGATGTAACGGTGACGTTCCGCGGGGTCGTTGCACAGCGAGTACTTCCTCGGCAGGCCGTTGGGCGTCTGCACCTTGATATGCGAGCCTGGCGTGAAAGGAGGCAGGTCGGTGCCATCGGGCTGCACGAGCTCGAAGCTGCGGATCCCTTCCGCCGGGTCATGGATGCGGGCGATACGCAAGAGCATCCGCGTATCGGCGAGGGGCTGTGTGATGGTCGTCATAAATCTCTCATTTCAGGCGTCGAACCGCATTGACAGGTCGATGGCGCGCAGCGATTCCCGGTCCACTCCCCCGATGCATCCGCGCGCGCGATCTTGTCAAATGCTGTATGACTCGTAGGTGGACGGGTGAAAGATGTCTTCCACCGGGACCGGGCGCTCGGACAGTCCTTGGCCATGGTGATGCCGTATGAAGGTTTCCAGGGTCCGGCGGTTCGCTTGAACACCGTAGGACCAGTAGTCTTCGCCGAGCGTCTCGCGCGCGCCCTTCAGCATCTCTTCGACAAAGGGCATGGTCACTTTTGTCGCCGACGTGTCGGACAGCTGTTCGAGTGCGTGGGCCTTGGACTGGTTGAACGCCTTGAACACCGCGCCGGGAAGCCAGGGATGGGCTTGCGCCAGGGTCTTCCGGACGCCAACCACGTGCATGATCGGAAAGACACCCGTGCGACGGAAATAGTCCTTGGCTTCCGCGGTGGGATCATCGAACAGCCAGGCAATGTTCTCGTTGCGCAATGCCGTGGCGCCAGGCGGCCGGGGCGCGATAAAGCCGTCGATCTCGCCGCGGTCGAGCATGTCCGAGATCGTGCGTCCTTCCGGCGCGGGCTCGACGCGAACGTCGGGCGGCAACTGGAGCTTGATCTTCTCCGGGCGGCCCGGCGTATCGATGCCGCCGCGCACCCACGTGACGTCGGACGGGTGGACCCCGTACTCGTCCTGGAGGATCGCTCGCGCCCATACGAGCGCGGTGAGCTGGTATTCGGGGATGCCGATGCGGCAGCCTTTCAGGTCTTCGGGCCGCTTGATGCGGTCCTTGCGGACATAGATAGACGTATGGCGGAAAGCACGGGAGAGAAAGACGGGGACGGCGATGTACGGGCAGTCGCCACGCGAGTGCTTGACCAGATAGCTCGAGAAGGAAAGCTCCGTGATATCGAAGTCCTGGCTGCGCATCGCGCGGAAGAACATCTCCTCGGGGGTGAGGGTCATGTAGACCGGATCGACGCCGTCGATCTGGATGCGGCCATCGAGCAGGGCGCGGGTGCGGTCATAGTCGCCCATGGCGACGGAAAGGCGTAGTTTTGTCATCGTGCGATGGCTCCGGGGGCTGGGTCTGATGAATGGAAAGGCGCCGGGAGCGTCCTACGCCGTGATCGAGTAAGAGGGCTCGAACTCCGGCCGGTCCTGGCCATCGGCCCATACGTAGGAGACAGCGAAGGTCCGCCAGTCGTCCGACTTCGGCACGACGGCCTGGAACGCGCAGACGTCGGCGGGAACCGCGTTGGTGCCGGTGCCGATCGCCTCGCCGCCTTCCTGAAAGGCCTTGACGGCATCCAGCATCTGCTTGCGGAACTCGACGATGGCGAGATCGCTGGCACCGAGCCGGTCATGGGTTCGGTCAGCAATCGGCCCCATGGTCAGCCACATTGCCACGTCCTGATTGGGAAAGCCTGAGATGCCGGTGAAGTTGCCAGCCTTCATGGCCTGGCGATCCTGCCAGAAGCGGTTCTCCATATTACGCAGCGGCCGGTAGGACGGGTCCAGGTCGACGCCCACGGTCTGGCGGAGGAACTTGCGCCAGGATTCGGTCTCGGGTGTCTGCGCAGGATGGCCCCAGGCGATAAAGTAGAACGCCGTGTTCGTGTCATCCATCGGGACGTTGACGTTGGCGACGTTGTAGAGATTGTTTGGAGGAATCAATGCCGTCGCGGGGGCAACGAACACGGTCGAGCGGACGTAGTCGTGGGTCTGCGCCTGCTGGATGGGCCGGCGAATGGCTGCATAGCGGAATCCGTAGCCGCCGCGCTGCACCTGCAAGCGCGGCGCCTTGTCGGTCGAGGGACGGAGCCAGAGGTTCGAGGTGGCCTTTGCGCTGCTCACCCGTGCCGGAACCATATCGGAGCTGTGCAGGCTGGAGCTGTGGGCCGAATCGATCGCTCCCTCGAGCACTTGTGCCCAGTTGCATGGCAGGAGCACCTTGGCAATGCTCACCCGGGTCTCTTCGCTCGGCGCCCATTGTGGCGGCGTGAATTCCGGTACCGAATCGGCCGGGCCCATATAGGCCCATACCATCCCGCCCCATTCCTTGTTGGGATACGCCTTGTGCTTGACCTTCTGAGCCATGCAGCTCGAGGGGGGCTCCGAAACCATCTCCAGTACGTTGCCCGCGACGTCCATCTTCCAGCCGTGGTAGAGGCAGCGCAATCCACCTTCTTCGTTGCGCCCGTAGACCAGAGAGGCGCGGCGGTGCGGGCAGTATTCGTCCATCACGCCGACCCGACCATCGCTGTCGCGGAATACCACCAGGTCTTCGCCGAATACGCGAGATTTCACGGGCGCACCGTCAGGTTCCGAAACCTCCTCGATCAGGCATACCGGAGTCCAGTGCCGGCGCATCAGTTGTCCCATCGGCGCGTCGCCTTCGACGCGGCACAGCAGTTCGTTGTCTTCTTTGGTGATCATTTCTGGGCACTCCTGGCGGACGTCTCCCGGGTAGGGTCGGTCGTGCACATCGGTTGTTTTGGTTAATAAAACTTAGTTGACTAAGCATAATGAGGTGAGGCGGCGATGGCAAGAAGGCAGAACGAAAACCAAGGGAATATACTTAGTGGCATAAGTATATTTTCAGGGGTGCGGGCTCGGCGGGCTTATGCGAAAGCCGGCATCGGCCGAGCGGATGGGGGGGCGAAGGATAGGGTAATGGGGAGCCGTCACGCGAGCGGGCGCGTCTGGCATGGCGCGGGAGGCACAAATATCGCGGGCGAGATGCCCGACATGCCCGTCCGGGTCGGGCACCGCTGGTACATCGGCCGCCTGGTTGGTTCGGCGGCTACTCCGCCAAGGACGGATTGTTCGCGCAACTGTGGGTGCGCAAGCCGGAGGAGGATGCGCAAGCGCAGGCGTACTCCGTCAAGGGCTTGCGCACCGCTGTCGCCGGCAGGATCAAGACCTCGATCGGCAAGGTGGAAGGCGACAACGGGATGTGATGGGTCCCTCGCCGCCCGGCAGCCGGATCATTCGCTGATCTCGACCTCCATGTTGGTGATGGTCGGGAAGTGCTTGTTCTGCTTCAGGTTGACGGTGAACGCCACCCCCTTGCGCTTGCCTGCCATGAAGCCGGTATTGCCATCCAGGTCGGACACGGCATCCTGCAGCGGCGGCGTCAGTTGCTTGTAGAAGGCCAGCACCTGCTCGATGCTGTCGGTGGTTTGCAGCCTGAGCACGCGCCTGGCCTTGGCGTTGCTCAAGGCATCCTGCGCGGTGCGATGGACGATTGCCCGCGGGTACAGCGGCACTTGCGGCGAGAATCCCTTGGTGAGCCTGATCGGCTTGGCCGTCGTGTTGCCGGCATCCAGCGTGATGGTCTCCACCTTGGCGATCTTCTCGCCGCCGTCGGTCTGCAGGTCTTCGGGCACGTCCTGGCTCCACGTCACCAGCGGTTGTGCCTTGGCGCGATCGAAGCCGGGCCGCAGGAAGACCGACAGCAGGCCGTGCTCGTCGTCCTGGCAGCCGTTCTTGCCGCACTCGCGGTGCACCAGCGCCGCGGCCAGCACGTCGCCGCGCCCGTCCACCAGCACGGCCGCGCGTTCGGCGCCGTCCGACAACTGGCGGCGCGACGACAACAGGCGCTGGCCGTCGGGGAGTTCCTGTTCGGCCCGGTTGGTGCGCGACTGCAGTCCGGACAGGATCTGCTCGGCCAGCAAGCCATCCTCCCAGTAGTAGGTACCGGACGCGTTGCCCGCAAACCGGGTCACGGCGAGATCCAGCGCGGGGGCATCCCTCGTTTCCCTGGGGCTGGTGTCCAGGACCAGGACGGCATCGGCGGCCAGGGCATAGGGCGCGGCGCCGAGGGTGGAGAGCAGCAAAGCCAGTGCGGCGCAGTGGGCGGGACGAAATCGAAGAGTCATGCGGTGAGCGGAAAAAGTAACGATGTCAGGCCGGGTAACAAGTAAAACGGACGCCGGAGCGCCCGTTTTGACGGAAGGCTGCGAAGCCTCATGTGATTAAAAGTATACTTGGTAATGCCGGGTAGTTGAAGCCGGCCACGGATGACGGTGGCGGCGACGACGACAGGTGGATCGAATAACCCTGCATTTGAATGGATGCATAGCGAGATATGAACAAGAAGATTTCAGTATTCCTGATGGCCGCCGGCACGATCGGGCTTTCCGCACCGGCTCACGCACAGGCGGACCCGGCTGTGCTCAAGGGTATGTATGAGATGTCCCGCAACGTCGCTGGCCTCACCAGCTACTGTGTCGGAAAGGGCTTCCTGAAAGCGGACAGCATCAAGAACGCCAGGAAGATGGTGGCTTTGATGGCGGGGCTTCCCGGCGTCGACACGAGCGGGGGCGATGCCAGCGAGGCTGCGGGTTTGCGCGGCAAGGTGAGGCTGTCCGACGGCAAGGAAGAAGGGATTGAAGGCAGCCCGCTCGGCGCCAGGCAGTGGTGCAAAGACTCGGCGCAAGGTGTGTCGGACGGCTTGAAGAGCGCTGCTGCCGGCTGATCGCGCGGCCGCGCAGAGACAGCCTTCGGCGGCTTCGATGCCAACCGCGCAGGCGCCGCCCGGTACCGCGCCCGGGCTCCCGCGCAAAACCGCATATCGACACGCGTTCTTATTCCTTAAGGATTGAACCGCCACGGGGTAAGTTCATGTTCCAGCCGCATGGCGCCTTTCATCCCGGCGCCGCGGCGTTACCGAGAACCAGGAACAGGAGCCTACGATGAGCGTGGAAATCATTGGCATGATCCAGAGCCAGAAGCAGTCGGAAATCCATCCGGCCAGCGGCCCGGCGGTGGATCGCGACTATGTGCGGGCGTTTGCGCAAGCGCATGAGAACGCCGGTTTCGACCGCGTGCTGGTGCCGCATCACTCCACCGGCCCTTCCGCCACACTCACCATCGCCTACGCGGCAGCCGTGACCGAGCGGGTGCATTTCATGCTGGCGCATCGTCCGGGCTTTACCGCTCCCACGCTGGCGGCCAGGCAGATTGCTTCGCTCGACCAGTTCAGCGGCGGCCGGCTGGGCGTGCATTTCATCTCCGGCGGCTCGGATTCGGAGCAGCGGCGCGACGGCGATTTCCTCGGCCACGACGAGCGCTATGCGCGTACCGATGAATACCTAGGCATCCTGCGGCGCGTCTGGACGGAGGACAAGCCGTTTGACCACGAAGGCACGTATTACCGCTTTACCCAGGGCTTCTCGGAAGTGAAGCCGGCCCAGAAGCCGCATGTGCCGATCTTCTTCGGCGGTGCTTCGGACGCGGCGATTGAAGTTGCCGGACGTCATGCCGATGTCTACGCACTGTGGGGCGAATCGCTCGACCAGGTCCGCGACATCACCACGCGGGTGCGCGCCGAAGCCGCCAGGCATGGGCGGCAGGTGCGCTTCTCGGTCTCGTTCCGGCCGATCCTGGCGGAAACCGAGACGGCGGCATGGGCCCGCGCCAATGCCATCCTCGAAGAAACGCGCCGCCTGCGCGCGGCGGCCGGCCTGGAGCAGGGCGGCCCGCAGCAAAGCGAAGGCGCGCGCCGCCTGCTGGCCGCCGCCGACAAGGGCCCGCGCGTGGACAAGCGCCTGTGGACGGAGATCGCCAGGCTGACCGGCGCGCGCTCCAACTCCACGGCACTGGTCGGCACGCCGGAGCAGGTAGCCGATGCACTGCTGGACTATTACGACCTTGGTGTGACCACGTTCCTGATCCGCGGCTTCGATCCGCTGGAGGATGCCGTGGACTATGGCCGCGAGTTGATTCCGCGCGTGCGCGAACTGGTGGCGCAGCGCGGTGCCGCCACCGGCGCCGGCCGCAAGGCGGCCTGAAGGGGATGACGAGCGGCACCATGACGACATCACGAAGACAATTCCTGCGCTACGGCGCGGCGGCTGCCGCGAGCGGCGCCTTGCCGTTTTCCGTTTCCGCCCAGGGGCGGCCCGTGCTCAAGGCCGGCGACCAGAAGGGCGGCTTGCGGGCGCTGCTGGAAAGCGCCGGCGAGCTGAAGGGCCTCGCCTACGACATCCAGTGGACGGAGTTTCCGGCCGCCGCGCCATTGGCCGAAGCGCTCAATGCGGGCGCCGTGGATTCCGGCCCGATCGGCGACGCGCCCGCCATTTTCGCGCTGGCCGCCGGCACGCCCATCAAGATCATCGGCGCCAACCGCTCGGACCCGTTCGGCACCGCCGTGCTGGTGCGCGCCGATTCGCCACTCAAGACGGCGGCGGACCTGCGCGGCAAGAGCATCGGCACCAATCGTGGCTCCATCGGCCATTTCGTCGCCCTGAAGGCGCTGGAATCGGCCGGGCTCAAGCCAGAGGATGCCAGCCTGCGCTTCCTGCCGCCTGCGGACGCCAAGCTTGCCCTGGTCAACGGCTCGGTCGATGCGTGGGCCACCTGGGAGCCCTACACCGCGCTGGCCGAGACCAGCGGCCACGCACGCGTGCTGGTCAGCGGACGCGGGCTGTGGTCGGGGCTGAGCTACCTGGCGGTGACGGACAGCGCGCTGGCTGCCAAGCGTGAAGTGCTGCGCGATTTCCTGCAGCGCGTGGTGCGCGCGCAAGTGTGGTCGTACCAGCATGTGGACAGCTTTTCCGCCGCGCTGGCGCGCATCGTCGGCATCCCGCCGGAGGCGGCGAGGCTGCAGTTCGAACGGCGCCATACGCAATGGCGCAATATCGATGCGCAGTTGATCGCCGAGCAGCAGCGCACGGCGGATTTCTACCTGAATGCCGGGCTGCTCAAGCAGCGGCTGGATGTACGGACGACGTTCGACACCAGCTTCCCGCTGGCTGCCTGAGCGGGTATTCTCGCGCCGCTGGCGACTAGTGCAGCGGCAGCACGAGATCGGATTCACGCAGGCTGACCACCCGGTTGCGGCCGCTGCGCTTGGCCTGGTACAGCGCCTCGTCCGCGCGGGCATAGGCCTGTTCGAAGCTGGTGCCGGGCGGGTTCCAGCTCACGCCGAAACTGGCCGTCACCTGCAGGCTCCGGGGCAGCGCAAACGCGTGGTTGGCGATATGCAGCCGCATGCGTTCCGCGAGCTTGACCGCGGCGTCGAGCGTGCGCCCCGGCAGCAACGCGGCGAATTCCTCGCCGCCCACCCGGCCGATCAGCCCGCCGTCCGGCACGGTTTGTTCCAGGCAGTCGACGACACCGCGAATCACGGCGTCGCCCACCGGATGGCCAAGCGTGTCGTTGACCCGCTTGAAGTGGTCGATGTCGAGCACGATCAGCGACAGGCTGCCGCCGGCAAGCAACGTTCCGGCCCGCTCGATGATGGCGCCGCGGTTCAGCGCGCCGGTGAGCGTATCCCGCGTCGCGCGGAACTCCAGTTCGCGCGCCAGGTCCTGCAGCCGGTGGTTGAGCCGGTTCATTTCCAGCTCTTCGCGGTCGCTGCGCCGTATCAGGCGCCGTGTCTCGCGCATCAGCCGTTCGTAATGGCCAATCAGGTCGCCGAGCGTGTCGCGGTACGCCTGGGCGCCGGCATCGGGATTGGCGAATACCGCCCTGGCACCGGCCAGGACGCTGTTTTCCGACTCGAAAAGATCTGGCTCGGTCATGCGCGGCTCAGCTTGTCGTCGTGGCGTGGTCGAAGAATGCGATGGCCGGAAAATCGGCGTGCAGGTCCTGGCCGAATTCCAGGATGGTGTCATCGTCCACGTCGTGATACCAGTGCAACGTCACCCGGTTGCCCTTGTCGGCCGCATCGTTCATGGCATCGAACATGCTGAACAGCACCTTGGTGCTGGAGCTGTTGAAGTACGTCAGCGCAACGTGGACGGTGACCTCCGTATCCTCGCACGCAGCCAGGTACTTGCGCAGGCGCAGAATCACGTCGCCGTAGAACACGGCGGCATTCTCAGGATAGGACTCGCCCCTGAGCGAGAGGGTGTGCTGCTTGAAATCGAAGCTCACCTCGGGCGAGGTCGGCGTGGCGGCTATGAACAGGTTTTCCATCAGGTTCCCTTTCGATCCCGTTCAGATTGTTCAGATGGTTGCGGTGAGGAAGAACATGGTCGAGACCGGGTCCGTATCGATAGGCTGGAAGCTGTACTCCAGCGGCGCGCTGGCGTCGCGGGCCACCGTCAGGAAACCGAGGCCTGCGCCCTTGCTGCCTTCCGGCGCCTCCGCGCGCATGGTTTCCTTGTACGCCTGCTTGATCTGGTCCAGCGTCATGCTGCGCAACGGCTCCAGCGCGGCGCGCAGTTGTCCCACCCTGGCGACCGCCACCGGGTTGGAGCACATCAGCCGGTAGCGGTCGTCGACCATGCAAATGCAGACCGAGCCGTGCCGCAGCTGGTTGCTGTCCTGCGTGGGCGGGGTCAGCGCATCGGACGAGTAATGGACGATGTTCTGCGCCATCTCCACGAACGAGGAGAAGAGCTTGCGCCGGGTCGATCCGTCCACGCCGCTTACCGTCAGTTGCAGCCGCACCGCATCCGACATCGCCGCGATGATGTTCTGGGAGAAATAGCCGACGTAGTAGAAGATCACGTTGCGTTCCCTGGCCATTTCAAAGAATGGGCCATATTCGTTGTCAATCGAATTACCGTTCATGTCTGGACTATTGAACGCGAAAACAGAAGAAAGTGAGATCGTCGCGGCGGCGATGATGGCCTTGCCATGCGCGATACTGATCCAGCACCGCCTGGTTGATCTGAGCCGCCGAGGCATGCCGGCTTGCCCGGATCGCTTCGCGGATACGGCGCTTGCCAAAGGCAATCTCCTTGGGGCCGCCGATCTGGTCGATCAGCCCGTCGGTGGTCACGAACACCACGCCGCCAGGCTGGGTCTGGATCACGCGGTTCCGCCACGCAAAGTCCAGGTCTGTGTCGACATAGCCGACGCCCATGCGCTCGCCGTCCAGGATCTCGCCTTCTTCGTCGCCGGGCTGCAGCACGAACAAGGCGCTCTTGGCACCGGCGAACGCGAGCCGCCGGCTAGCGTTGTCGAACCAGAAGAACGCCGCATCCATGCCGTCATTGGACCCGGGCGTGTCGTCGTCGCCATCGATCTGGCCCAGCATCTGCTTGATGCCACGGTTCACCGCCGCCAGCAGCGCACCGGGGTCGCGCGGGCCGCGCTGCTCGATGGCCTGGATCAGGATGGACGAGGAAATCAGGGTCAGGAACGCGCCCGGCACGCCGTGGCCGGTGCAATCGGCCAGCGCGGCGAACCAGCCGTCTTCAAAGGCGGCAAAGTGATAGAAATCCCCGCCGACCACATCGCGTGGCTCCCACACCAGGCTGGCGTCGCCAAGCGTTTTGGCAAGCGCCTCGCGCGAGGGGCGCAGCATCGAACGCTGGATGGTGCTGGCGTAGTCGATGCTGTGCATGATCTGGCGGTTCTTCTCGGCCTGCATGTCCGCGACCACGCGCATCAGCTGCAAGCCATGCCCGATGCCAAGGAAGCGGCCGTCCCGCGCGATGATGAAGCCGTCGGCAAGCGCCTTCTCGCCATACTCCACCGCCTTGAAGGTCAGGGCCTCGATGCTCATCGCGGCATCGACCACCAGCGGCTCCTTGTCCATGAAGGCGATGCAGCTCTTGCGGTTATACAGCTCCCGGTGATAAGGCTTGCTCATCTGCGACATGAAGATCGCGCGATTGATCAGGCCGATCGGCGTGCCGTTCTCGGTCACCGGCAGGCTGGCAAGGTCCCGGTGCTTGCCGAACACATCCAGCACTTCCTGGTTGTTCTGCTCCGTGGTCACCGATGGCGTGGTGACGCAGAGATCCTCGGCACAGGGCTGCCGAAAGCGGGAACGAGCCAAGTGTGAGTCAACCGGAACGTCAGGCATCGCCAGGGCATTCGGACTATTGGGAAGCCGCCGATTGTATGGCGCGCGCATGACGGTTGCGTGACATGTGGCGCGCGGCCCATCCTGCTGGATGTAGTGTCGCTAGCCACCGTTAGTCGGTTGCCGGCGCGCTCGCTTCCTTTAGTGCCGCCGCGTCATACTCACGCGCCGAGTCGGCGGCGCGGCCCTTTCCCAGCACGCGGAAGGTGGCCGGATCGGCGCCGTCGATCGCCACCAGGTTCACATAGCCGACGATGTAGGCGTGCTTACGGTCGCGCGCGAAGTCGGCGTCGAGGAATTCGAGGGTGGGCAGGTGCACGCGCCTGGCCGATACCGGGCGGCGCCCGAAGAAGAGCTGCTCGCCGGCCAGCAGGAAGCCGGGGTGGGGCACCTGCAGCGTATCGTGCGGCGCGTCGACCTTGAGCGGCTTGTCGTCGCAGAACAACTGTGCGTCGTCCCACGCGTAGCAGCCTGCGATGCGCAAGGTATCGGGGTTCACGCCTTTTTTGGCCTTGCCGCGATGGAAGGCGCGGCTGGCATCCCGGGCCCACGAGCGCTGCAGCACGGTAAAGCCGGCGGGATCGACCTTGCGCAGGGCTTGCGGCGTTTCATAGTGGTTCGGTGCGTAGAACACGCTGGCGCCGTCGCTGAGATAGCCGTCCCCCAGCGCTTGCAAGCTGGATATCGGTCGCGAGGAAAGCGGGGTCAGTTCGCATGAGCCTTCGCTGTACCGGTGCAGCCAGTGGATACCATGCGCGTCGCCACAGAACACGCCGGTAAGGCCGTGGCCAACGGGCAGTTCCCGCGCGGCAAAGGTGTCCGGATCGAGCCCGGTGAGGCGATGGCCGTCGTATAGCACATCGCGCGTTGGCGTGGCTTCTGCGGCTGGCGCCTGCAGGCGGTGCCACCAGTAATCCTGCAGCGTGGGGAGCGCGGTGAAGAAGTCCCGCCAGTGCTCCACCTCGTCCTGGTCGAGCGCGGTCCTGCGCTTGCCTTCGTCGATCGGGCCGGTCTTGTCGGTCATGCGCAGCGGCCCGTCGCCATTGGGCGCCACCACCAGGCTGGCGCGGTCGGCATCGATGCGCTGGCCGAAGTAGTAGACATGCCCGGCATCCGCAATGTAGTTGCCCGGGAGGCCCACTACGGTGGCGCCGTCGGCGCCGATCACGCGCTTGCCGTTGAAGTAAGCCGACTCTGCGTCCACCGCGTAATAAGCATGCGTGCAGGCCACCGGCTGCAGCGGGCCGCTCTCTGGCCAGTGCCAGCCCTGGTAGGTGAGCGGCCGGAAGGCCTGCGGGCTGCGGGTGCGGATGGTCTTGCCGGTAATGAAGTATGCCTGGCGCGCATCGCGGGCGTAGCGCTCGTTCAGGACTTCGAAGGTGGCTAGATCGGCGTCTTCGATCCGGTAGAAGTAGCACCAGGCCGTGCCGCTGCCTTGCTGGGCCTGCACGATGACGTGCTCGCCGTCGGTGAACCAGCGTCCGTCGATGCAGCGAAATGCCTGCGGGTGGGCGATGGGCAGCGGGTTGCCGTCCTTCCCCCAGAGCGGCCGGTCGTTGTATGACCAGATCACGGTATCGCCTTCGATGAAGTACGAAGGATGGTTGGTTGGCTGGCGCGATGCAGTCATGAAAGGCCGTTCTGAATGCCGAGTGGAGCAAGGTCGACATGGTAAGTGGTAATCCCGCACAGGCCAATGCCCTCCGCTTTTCATGATTGCAATTAACGGCTAGAAATTTTCCCCGCCCATATGTAGCGCGCCGGCCGCTTGCGGCCGGCGGCAGAGGCGTGCAGGATGTGGGGCGGTAAGCAAAACCCATCAATGAATTGGACGAACTGGAGACCTTATGCCGTACATGCTGCTCATCGTCGAACCGATTGGCCAGCGCGCCGGGCGCACCCCGGAACAGGGGCGCGAAGCCTACGCCAGCATGCAGCGCTTTGCCGAAGGCCTGAATGCGCGTGGGGCGCTGCTGGGCGTCAACTCCCTCACCTCGGAAACCAACGGTGTGCGCGTGCAGGTGAGGGAGGGGCGGCGCGACCTGCTTGACGGCCCGTTCGCCGAGGCCAAGGAAATGATCGGCGGCTACTTCCTGATCGACTGCGCCACGCAGGACGAAGCCATCGCCATCGCCGCCGAATGCCCCGCCGCGGCGTGGTGCACCGTGGAAGTCCGCGAGGTTGGCCCTTGCTTCATGTAAGGCCGCAGGGGGACCGCGGCGTGGCGCAGATTAGGTAGTTACCCTGCGTCGGGGATTTTTTTCGCATTGCGTGTCGATCAGGGCGCGCGTGGTTCGTCGTACCGGTAAGAGCCACCGAAACGGCAAGGCTTGCTACCGACAACGGATTACCCCGAGTACAAGGAGAACTGCAATGCGATTCATGATCCTGGTGAGAGCCACGCAAGGCAGCGAAGCCGGCACGATGCCGGAAGAAGGCCTCTTCGCCGCGATGGCGGCCTATCACGAGCAACTGGCCAAGGCGGGCGTGTTGCTGGACGCCGCCGGCCTCAAGCCCACCTCCGCCGGCTGGCGCATCCGCTATGCCGGCGGACAGCGCACGGTCATCGACGGACCGTTCGCCGAGACCAAGGAAGTGGTGGCGGGCTACACGCTGATCCAGGTGCGCAGCCGCGATGAAGCCATGGAATGGGCGCGGCGCTTTCCCTCGCCGCACGGCGAACTGGCCGACGGCGAGATCGAGGTACGGCAGCTGTTCGAGCTGGAAGACTTCGGTCCCAGCCCGTCGGTGCAGCGCTTGCGCGACATTGGCGCGGGCCAGCATTGAACCAGGCGCCAGACCCGAAACCCTCCCAGCCAGCCAATCCTCGGACACCCATCATGCTCAAGACCATCCTGCTAGTCGCCTTTTCGGCCGTCGCCCTGTTGCTGATCTTCACCGCCACGCGCCCCGATACCTTCCGCGTGGAACGCAGCGCCAGCGTCAAGGCGCCGCCCGAACGCGTGTTCGCGCTGATCAACGACCTGCACAGCTTCAACCAGTGGAACCCGTATGAAAAGAAGGACCCGGCGCTCAAGGGCACCTACGGCGGCACGCGCAGCGGGCAGGGCGCCGCCTATGCCTGGGAGAGCGACAAGGTGGGCGTGGGACGGATGGAGATCGTCGACACGGTGCCGGCCTCCAGGGTCACGATGAAGCTGGATTTCTTCAAGCCGTTCGAAGCCCACAACACCGCCGAATTCACGCTCAGGCCGGAGGCCGGTGCCACGCGCGTCACGTGGTCGATGCAAGGCGCCGTGCCGTTCTTCGCCAAGCTGGTGCACCTGGTCTTCAACATGGACAAGATGGTGGGCAAGGACTTCGAGGAAGGCCTGGTCAACCTGAAGACGCTGGCCGAGGCGCCGGCGGCCCGGTAAGCCCCGGCCATCTCCAGGCATGCACGCCAACACGCGATTCCGGATTCCAAGGACAACATCATGCATAAGCAAATCTACCTGAACCTTGCCGTGGCCGACCTGCAGCGCTCGCAGGATTTCTTCAAGGGCCTGGGATTTACCTTCAACCCGCAATTCACCGACGACAATGCCGCCTGCATGGTCATCGGCGAGAACATCTACGCAATGCTGCTCAAGCATGAATTCTTCAAGTCCTTCACCACCCGCAAGCTGTGCGATACCTCCGACAGCACGGAAGTGCTGATCTGCCTCTCCTGCGAAAGCCGTGCCGAGGTGGACGCCTTGGTCGCCAAAGCCGTGGCCGCCGGCGCAACGGCGCCGCGCGCACCGCAGGACCACGGCTTCATGTATGGGCACGGGTTCGATGATCTCGACGGGCATATCTGGGAATTGGTGTATATGGAGCCCTCGGCGCCCGGCGCGACCAGCGCGGCCTGAAGCACATGGGGACGACGACACCGACGCAGCGGGCGATTGAAGCCGTCTGGCGCATCGAATCCGCCAAGGTCATCGCCCACGTTGCGCGCGTGGTGCGCGACGTGGGGCTAGCCGAAGAACTGGCGCAGGACGCGCTCGTTGCCGCGCTGGAGCACTGGGGCGAGACCGGCGTGCCGGACAATCCCGCTGCCTGGCTGATGACCGCGGCGAAGAATCGCGCGCTCGACCATTTGCGCCAGCAGGTACTGCACGCCCGCAAGCACGAGCAGATCGGCCACGATCTCGAAGCGATGGAGGCTCACGTGGTACCGGATTTTGTCGATGCGCTGGACGCCGCGCGTGCGGACGATATCGGCGACGACCTGCTGCGGCTGGTCTTCACCGCCTGCCATCCGGTGCTCTCCACGGATGCGCGGGTCGCCATGACGCTGCGCTTGCTGGGCGGGCTGACCACCGAGGAAATCGCACGTGCCTTTCTCACGCCGGAGGCCACCATCGCCCAACGCATCGTGCGCGCCAAGCGCACCCTCGGCGCGGCCCGCGTGCCCTTCGAGGTGCCCGGGCCGCAGGCACGGGCACCGCGCCTGGCTTCGGTGCTGGAGGTGATCTACCTGATTTTCAACGAAGGTTATTCCGCCACGGCCGGCGACGACTGGATGCGCCCCGCGCTGTGCGAGGAAGCGCTGCGCCTGGGCCGCACGCTGGCTGGCCTGGTGCCGGAGGAAAGCGAGGTGCACGGACTGGTGGCGCTGATGGAGATCCAGGCCTCGCGCACGCATGCGCGGGTGGATGCGCAGGGCCGCCCGGTGCTGTTGCCCGACCAGGATCGCAGCCGCTGGGACCACTTGCTGATCCGGCGCGGGCTGGGCGCGCTGGCGCGGGCGGAGGAACTCGGCGGCGCGCTCGGGCCCTATGCCTTGCAGGCGGCGCTGGCGGCCTGCCACGCCCGCGCGCCCAGCGCGGAGGAGACCGACTGGGCGCAGATCGCCGCGCTCTATGATGCGCTGTCCCAGGTAGCGCCGTCCCCGGTGGTGGCGCTGAACCGCGCGGTGGCCGTCGGCATGGCCTTCGGCCCCGAAGCCGGCCTGGAACTGGTCGATGCGCTCGTTGCCGCACCGGCGCTGGCGAAGTACCACCTGCTGCCCAGCGTGCGCGGGGACTTGCTGTTCAAGCTGGGCCGTCTGGATGAGGCCCGTGCCGAATTCGAGCGCGCGGCGGGCATGACGCGCAACGCCCGCGAGCGCGAGTTCCTGCTCGGGCGGGCGCGCGATGCGGGGGCCACCCGGTCGTGACTCGCCAGCGCGCATTGCTGCGCGTCACCACCGCTCCCGGTAAAACTCTAATATCGGATACCGAAATATCTAAATTCCCCAATATCGGAAAGCCGACGATGATCCTAGCCGGGGCCCGGGGGATCGATTGCTGCCGGGCCCTGCAAAAGCCATCCGGCCGCCGACGACGGCAGGACCGGCAGGCCTCACCATCGAAGTGTTCCAGGAGACTCCAATGATTCCACGGCTACTGTCGACCGCCAGCCTGGCGCTGGTTGCATTCTTCGCCTCTGGCGCCGTCGGCGCGCAACAACCGGCGCCACAGCCTGCACCTCAGGCCGCACCGCAAGCCGCGCCTCAGGCGCCCATGAATGCAAAGGAAGCGAAAGCGAAATTCGCGGAAAAGTTCGCTGCCGCCGATACCAACCACGACGGCAAGCTGACCCGCGAGGAGGCGGAAGCCGGCATGCCGGAGGTCTACAAGAACTTCGACAAGATCGATACGAAGAAGAAGGGCGAGGTTACGCAGAGGCAGATTGGCTCGTACTTTGCGGCCAAGGCCAAGCAGAAGGCCGCGGCGCAGAACCCGGGAAGCCTGAACTGACCTGGCGGTGCCGGCGGGGAATTCGCGAGCGAAACGCTTCGGGATTCCGCCGGCAGCGGACGGTGGGGCGGTATCGGAAATGCAGGTCCCCGACGACAGAGATCCCCGGAAACTGGCTGGATTGCAACCAGTGCCGGGGAGCTTTAAATATTCTTTAATTCTATTTAATACCTTTTATACCCGAACACGACAGAGGATTTCCGTTGTCGTTTCAGTCAGGTCAGGAGATTGAAGGCGAACCCTAGCGCAATTGCGCCGCCGAGCGCCTCCACTGCTGCCAGCGCGAGAAGGTTCTTCAAAATGAAGGCATCGTCCTGCTTGGTCACCATGGTGTTGTCTCCTGAAGTAGGAATCAACGGCTGGAAGGAAATGGCTGCCACGGCAGTACCGATCCACGCTCCAGCCATGTCTTGATTCGCTTCCAGTAGACCGCAACCCGAAGCCGGCGAAAAGCTGGCATAAACCCCTATTCAGGCAGCCGGTGGCCCGCTGGCCTGGGGCGCCTCACCACAATGCGGAGCGTGCACCGGGGGGGGGCTGAGAAATCTGCAGTTCGGGTTTCTATTCCGACCGCAAGGCCTCCTGCGGAGCAAGCCGTGCCGCCCTGCGTGCCGGCAGCACTCCGGCAGCCAGACCAATCACCACCGCCAGCAACTCGGCCAGCACAGCGTAGGACCAGGGTGTGTGGACCGGCAGCGCCGGCAACGCCGCCGTAAGCACCTGCGCGATACCCCATCCCAGCAGCAGTCCTGCCATGCCGCCGATGGCAGCGAGCACCGCGGCTTCACCAAGAAAGAGGAGCATGACCTGTGCCTCGGTCGCACCGATGGCGCGCAGGAGCCCGATCTCCGATGTGCGTTCGGCCACAGCGATGGTGAGAATCGTGAGGATCCCCACGCCGCCCACGATCAGCGAGATGGCGCCGATCGCTGCCACCGCGAAGGTAATGGCATCGAGTACGGTGCCGAACACCTCCAGCATCTTCTGCTGGGGCGTGACGGTGAAGTCCTCGGCACCATGGCGCGCGCTCAACAGGCGTTTGATGCCGTCCTCCACGTCGGGGAGCGGGGCGGTGGGATCGTAGGTGACTTCGATCTCGACCAGGCTTTCCCGGTTGAACAGGTCCAGGGCACGACCGGCCGGTATATAGACCGTATCGTCCAGGTCGAAGCCCAGCATCTGCCCCTTCGCTTCCATCACGCCCACCACGCGATAGCGTTCACCGCCTACGCGGATGCGCGCTCCCAGCGGGTTGTCGCCGCCGAACAGTTCGCGCGCCACTCTCGCGCCGAGTACCGCCAGCGTGCGCGCTGCGCGCGGATCGTCATCCGGCAGGAACTGGCCGGAGGCCACGCGCATGCTCAGCGCCTCGGTGAATCTGGGCCCGACACCATACAACGTCACCCGCCTGCTCTTGCCGAGGTAGTCGACTTCGGCATTGCCCTGCACCAGTGGGTTGGTCACACGCACGTGGGGGGCGTGGCGCAGGGCGATGGCGTCCTCGATCGTGAGTGGGCGCACGGTGTTGATCGACCCGAGCGAAGCACCGTGGGTCTGGGTGCGGCCTGGCGTCACGCCGATCAGATTGGTGCCGAACTGGGTGAACTCTTCGATCACGAAGCGATGCAGCCCTTCGCCGATCGAGGTCAGCAGGATGACCGCGGCAATGCCGACGGCAATGCCCAGCGCGGTGAGCAAGGTGCGTAGCCGGTGAGCAGCCAGGGAGGCGAGGGTGAACTGGATGAGGTCCGCGTAGCGCATGGGTCATCGTCCAGACAGAGCCTGCACCGGATCCAGCTTTGCCGCGCGTTGGGCCGGTACCACGGTGAAGGCGATGGCGGTCACGACGGCGATGGCCGGCGCCCCCAGCAAGGCCCACCAGGGCGGGGTGAAGGGAATCGCCGGATAGAGCCGTACTGCAAGCCTGCACGCGGCTTCGCCCACAGCCAGGCCCGCGGCCACGCCACCGAGTGCCAGCAGTACCGCCTCGGTGAAGAAGAGCAGCCGGATGTGGCCGGCGGTGGCGCCGAGCGCCTTGAGCAGTCCGATCTCGCGCTGCCGCTGGGTCACCGCAATCAGCATCACGTTCATGATGAGAATGCCGGCCACGGCGAGACTGATGGCTGCGATGCCGCCCACCGCCAGCGTGAGCGCGCGCAGGATGCGGTCGAACGTGGCGAGCACCGCGTCCTGGGTGATGACGGTCACGTCGCGCTTGCCTTCGTGACGCTGGCGAATGATCTCCTCGGCGTCGGCCCTGGCGCCCTGGATCTGCTCGCGGGCCTTCGCCTCGATCAGGATGCGGAACAGCGAGTCGGTATTGAACAGGGCCTGGGCCGCCGACAGGGGAACGATGACCAGTTCGTCCGTGTTGAAGCCCAGCGATTCGCCCTGGCCGGCCAGCAGCCCGATCACGCGAAAGCGCCGGTCCCCGATGCGCAGCCATTCACCCAGCGCCTGGCGCGTGCCGAACAGCTCCATCGCCACCCTGGTGCCGATCACGCACACGGGCTGGCCGTGGTGCGGATCGCCCTCGGGCAGGAAGCTGCCCTGGGCTAGTGCCATATGGCGCACCGCCAGCAATTCGGCGGTGGACCCAAGCACTGGCGCTTCGCGCCGTAGCGCGCCGACATGCAGATCCGCGTTCCCGACAATGAGCGGCGCGACGCGCAGTACGGCGGGACTGCGCCTGAGTGCGAGCGCATCGTCCAGCGTCAGGTCGCGCGTGGTTGCGCCCAGCACGATCCCCGGCGCCGCGCCGGCCGTTTCGCTGCGCCCGGGCAGCACGATGACGAGGTTGGTGCCAAGCGAGCCGAACTGGTTCACCACATACAGCCTTGCTCCCTCGCCGAGCGCGCTCACCGTCACCACGGCGGCGACACCGATTCCCATGGCGAGCAGGATCAGCAGGCTGCGTGAGCGGTAGCCGCGCAGCACCTGCCAGGTGAAACCGAGAACGTCAGCGAGCCGCATGGCTATCCTGCCGCGGCTCGTCACCGGCGATGCCGCCGTCCACCATGCGCAGCCTGCGCCGGGAACGGGCGCCGATCTCCGGGTCGTGCGTGACCACGATCAGCGTCGCACCCTGTGCATGCAGGCCCTCCAGCACGGCCATGACTTCCTGGCCGGTATGCCGGTCCAGATTGCCGGTGGGCTCGTCGGCGAGAATCATCCCCGGGCGCATGGCCATGGCACGGGCGATGGCAACCCGCTGGCACTGCCCGCCCGAGAGTTCGTCAGGCCGGTGCCTGGCGCGGTCTTGCAGGCCGTACTCGCCGAGCAGCGCGTCAACGCGGCGGCGGCGTTCGGCCGGGTCCATCCCTGCGAGCACCATCGGCAGCTCGATGTTTGCGGCGGCAGTGAGGCGCGGCACCAGGTGAAAGAACTGGAATACAAAGCCGATCTTCTCACGCCGCAGGCGCGCCAGTTCGTCGTCCGGCAGCGCGGTCACGTCGTGGCCATCCAACTGGTAAGTGCCTGTATCGGCTCGATCCAGCAGGCCCAGGATATTTAGCAAGGTTGACTTGCCGGAGCCCGATGGGCCCATGATGGAGAGGTACTCTCCCTGAGCAACCGCAAGGTCGACTCCATGGAGCGCATGCACGGCCTCGCCGCCCAGCACGAAAGTCCGCCCGATGCCGTCGAGCCGGATCATTTTGCTCGCGTCTCCACGGTAGTCTGTTTTTCCTCGACAGCGGCGATGCCGGCCTGGAGCCCAATCCGTTCCGGTGACGTGACGACGCGCTCGCCGCGCTTGAGCCCCGCCGTCACCTCGGTGAACTCCGCGTTGGAAATCCCGGTGTCGAGCTTGCGCGCCTCCAGCCTGCCGGCGGCATTCAACACCAGCACGCGGTTGCCGGATGTCAGTGCAGCGGTAGGGATGCGCAGCGCCTGGTCGCGGGCATCGGTCACGATTTCCACATCGGCGCTATAGCCCACCAGGAGATGGCGGACGATGTCGGGACTGTCGAACTGGACCTCGACCTCAACGGTGCGGGCCTGCTTCTCCAGTGCCAGGACATAGGGGGCGATGCGGCGCAATTTGCCTTCGAAATGCCTGCCCCGATAGGCGTCCAGGGTGACGCGCGCCGGCATGCCTACCTGCAGGCGTGCCGCGTCGATCTCGTCGATCGGTGCGGATACATAGAGGCACGAGTCGTCGATCAGGTCCACGGCGGGCAGCGTCGGGATGCCGGGCGGCGAGGGCGTCAGGTATTCGCCGATCTCACCGTTGACTTCGGCCACCACGCCGTCGAAAGGCGCCTTCAGCACCGTGCGCGCAGTATCCGCGCGCGAGGCGGCGATACGCGCCCCGGCCTCCTTCACCTGCGCCTTCGCGGACTCGCACGCGGCGCGCCTGGAGTCGGCGTCGGCATCGGTCCGCTCCACCGCCTGGGGCGAGACGAAGCCTTTCCCCACCAGTTCCCGCGAGCGCCGGGCGTCGCTTGCCGCCGCCTTGGCCAGTTCGCACACTTCGCGCACGTGCGCGGTGGCTGTCAGCAACTGGTTTTGCGAGAGCTGTTCGCGCGCGACCAGGTCTTCGTTCCAGAGGATGAGCAGTATCTGGCCAGCCTTCACCCGGTCACCCTTGTGGATATTCAACACCTCGATGCGTCCGGCCGCCGGCGGCGCCAGTTTCGCCCGCCGGCAGGCTGACACCGAGCCTGCCCGGGTGTTGGCGACAGTCGCCTCGACTCGTCCCTGCTCGACCCTGACCGTCGTTACCGCTACCGGCTTGGTACGGTTTGCGTACCAGCCTGTGCCGGCGATGCCTGCGAGTATCGCCACGACAATCGCGATGCGCCTGACGAGGCGGCTGCGTATCAGCGTTCCTGGCGGAGACAGGGGCGTGTCTGGCATAGGGTAGGGGATGCGAAGACGTCGGGTGCGAATGTTGCGCTGCATCAGCCTCACCGTCCGCGGTCTCTGTATCGTAGCCCATCCCAGCAACGCCCATGCAGCGCATCTCCGGGCCCATGTGATGCACGAGCGGGGCGAGGCGGCGTTGCACAGTGTCGTTACCGGCGCAGCCTCATTCCCGTGGCGCGCCGAGCTGGCGGGAGCGCTTCGAAATACGGTGCCATGGCGCAAAGTGCATGAACGTGCACTGCGTGTTTTCCCGAAGGCCGGACGGGGCGATGCCTGCCGTGCAGGCGCTGTCCGCGCCCCGGCTCGCGCTAACTGAGGAATGCGTAGTTTGGTCAGGCGCATATCCGAAAATTCCCATCGAAGAATGGGAAATTTCCGAATATTCATTGTGGCAATTACCGGTAGCATGCCGGCCGCACCAGAGCGTATCGAGAAATTTCACGGAATTTTGCATTCCGATTTTCGAATAGCAATTGGTATTTCGTCATCGCTTCACGGGTTGCCGCCGTACTGCCGTAGCTGTGCGCACGCCGCCAGAAAGGCGTCTCACGAAGGCCATGCCATGCCGAGAAAGCCGGCCTGCGGCCCCGCCTTCCATCTTTGGCATTGCGACTGCACCGTAATCCATAAAAGGAATTTTTTTAAATTTCCTCAAAGAATAGGACACGTCCGATTGATCCTCTCCGCACTCACCCAGTAGCATGTTTGCCGAATCGGGCCGGAGCGCCAAGCTCACGGTGTTTTGCAGCCCGGACTTCGAATAGACGTGGTTGCGTGGTGCGCCGCGGTGCAAAGCACCTAGTCACTTTTCGTTCCTGGCGTGCGCAACCAATCCGCCAGGAATCTTGCCGCGAAGCGGCAGGCGTGACAACGGAGAAGACATGGGCGTTATCGACAAATTCGAGGCATACGGCGTAAGGATGCCCGGGCGCCAGGCTTACCATCTGGACATTCCGCGCGCGGCCAGCGCGGCGGAACTGTCGGTGGTGTCGTTCGAGGCAGTGGAGCGATTGGGAGAGCTCTATACCGTCACGATCCGGCTAACCCACCCGCTGGAACTCGACCGGGCTGAATACCTCAATTGTGATGCGACCTTCGTCATTGACCCCGGCGACGGCAGCGAACCGCGCCGGTTCGCGGGGTGGATATCGGCGTTCTCACGCACGAAGCGTACGCGCGATTTCTTCGCCTACGAAATCGTGCTCCGGCCACTGGCCGCGCGGCTCGAACTCGTCCGGACCACGCGCATCTACCAGAACAAGACGGCCCCCCAGATCATCGAGGCTATCCTGCGCCGGCACGAACTCCGGGGCCACCAGTTTGCCATCAAGCCGCGCCGCGAGTATACCCAGCACAAATTCCGCTTCCAGTACCAGCTATCCGACTGGGAATATGTCCAGTTGCTGATGCGCCAGGAAGGGCTGTATTGCTACTTCATCCCGGGAAAGTTCGGCGAGATGATCGTCTTCGGCGACGACATCGACCACTACGTCTACCAGCCCGAACTGCGCGTGCCCTATCGGGAGACCGCCGGCCTGGAAGCCGGCATCGAGGCGGTATCCGACATCCAGGTGCACGCCAAGACCGTGCCCGAATCGGTCCTGGTCGCCGACTACAACCCGGATCAGGCGTGGGAACCCATCAAGGGCGAGGCCAATGTCGCGCGTAAAGACAAGACAACGTACGGCCAGCAGTATATCTACGGCACGCATCATCTGGACAAGGCCGAGGCGAAGTGGGAGGCGCAGCTGCGCCACGAGGCCCTGCTGGCCGGCCAGCTTGTCTATGCGGGCGAGAGCAACGTGCTCAGGCTGCATCCCGGCAGCATCCTGCGCATGGATGAGCCATTGGCTGAGGCCCCCAACGGCCAGGTCATCACCGAAGTCATCCATACCGGGGGGCGTGATGCCGCTTACCGCAACACCTACAAGGCCATCCCGTCGGACCGGCGCTTTCGCCTGCCGCTGGACGAGGAAAACTGGCCGAAAATCCAGGGCACGCTGAGCGCGCGCATCACCTCGCCCGGCCAATACAAATACGCGTACCTGACAAAAGCGGGCCACTACGTCGTCCGCTTCGATTTCGATTTTGAGCCATGGCCGAAGGGCATGGAAAGTGAGGCCATACCCCTGGCAAAACCGTATGCCGGCGGCCTGCAAACCGGGTTCCACTTCCCGCTCATCGACGGCACCGAAGTCGCGATTGCCTTTCGCGACGGCAACCCGAACAAGCCCTATATCGCGCATGCGCTGCATAACAGCCGGCAAGAGGACCTGATCACCACTCGGGACCGGTGGCTGTCGCGCAACCTGATCAGGACGCAGAGCAACAACAAGCTGCGCATGGAGGACTGGAACGGAGAGGAGAGCATCAAGCTCTCCACCGAATATGGTGGCAAGACCCAGCTCAACCTTGGCTACCTCGTTGATCGCAACAAAAAAAAGCGGGGGGAGGGCTTTGAGCTGCGTACAGACGCCTGGGGAGCGATCCGGGGTGGCAAGGGGCTGTTCCTTTCGGCGGACGCGCAGCCGAATGCTGGCGGCGAGCAACTTGCCATGTCAGATGCCGAAGATACGCTGCGGCAAGCCATGGACATGATGCGCAGCCTCAACGATTCCGCAAATGCCGCCAAAGCGTGGCTTGCGCAGATCGACCAGCAGCGCGCCTTGATCGAGCAGACGCTTACGCAACTCAAGGCGCCTGCGATCCTCGCCAGCGCGCCGAAAGGCATTGGCATTGCCAGTGGGCGGGACATGCAACTCGCTGCGAGCAAGCAAATCTTCATGACGGCTGGCGGTGGCCTGGACATCGGGGTAATGAAGCGCATCACTGCCGCAGCCGGCGAGGCCATCTCCCTGTTCGCGGCAAAGCTGGGTATCCGGATCTTCGCTGCAAAGGGCAAGGTGCAAATACAAGCCCAAGGCGATGCGCTGGAGTTGATGGCACTCAAGAATGTTGCTGTCAGTTCCTCGACTGGCGAAGTCATGATCACCGCCTCGAAGGGCATCACCCTCGGCGATGGCGCGGGCGCATACATCCGGATTGCAAACGGGAAGATCGAACTCGCCAGCCCCAGCGGGGAGGTCAACGTCAAGGGCAACTTGCGTACCGACGATCCCGCCGGCGGCAACTTTGCCTTCCCCGCCTGGGAGGCCGCCCCGCTGCAAGACGTGAAGCGCAACATGAAGTTCGGGTTCTCTGAATAAGCAGGCCATGGCAACGACGACACCACAGCAGCCGGCCAAGACTCCGGTGAAGAAACTGAACTTTGCATACCCGTTCCGCAAGGCTCCCGAAGCCCCCGGCAAGCCATCGGCCGACTTTGCCGACCAGCACGAATTTCACCGGCTGCTACGCAAAGAGCCTGGTGGCGCATACGCCGTCAGCCGGAAAGGACTGTGGCACGGCGGCATCCACATCACTGAGGCAGGCGCCGGTCAGTCACTCGACCTCACGCATGGCGTGCGCTGCATGGCCGACGGAGAGGTGGTTGCCTGGCGCGTCAACCGGACCTACCTGCCCAGCGAAATCCCGGAGCAGGGTGACAAGGCCGCATTCAGCGCCAAATTCAGCACGGGCTTTGCGCTGGTGCGTCACGTGATGGAGTTTCCGAAAGACAACACGCTGACTTTCTTCAGCCTGTACATGCATCTGCAGGATTTCGCCAGTTATGAAGCGGACAAGGCATTGCCACGGCCTTCGTACTGGATAACGTGGCTCCGGGTCACGGATGTCGCCAGCGACAAGCCCGATGCCAGTGCGAGTGGGGTGGGCGCTCCCGCCGAGCAAACCGGATTGCGCGTCCGCACCTCCAAGCCAGGAGGAACGATCCTTGGCATTCTGCCTCGTGGGGCGCAGTTCAGTCTTCTGAAGCGGGACGGGAACTGGGGCCAGATCGAGTCCGTGCATGTGTCGGCCATGGTTCCGCCCAAAGTCGGCGGGTATGTCGCGCCGGACGCTGCGGAGAAGGGATGGATCTATCTCGGCAAGGAGAGCGGCGCTTACGTTGTCGAGACCGTTATGCCTGATACCTCGCTGGATCGTGTGGTCGCACCACCCAAGCCGGTTCCAGTCAACGCAGGCGATATCATCGGCCACATCGGACGGTTTGATTCGCTCAGCGAACGGGTCCCAGCCCGCATGGTCCATCTGGAGATGTTCTGCGGCGACAGCATCCAGTCGTTCATCGAGACGAGCCGCGCATGGGTGACCGAAAACGGCGCAAAGCCGAAAGCGTGGGAGCAATTGGCGCTGCCGGCCGACCCCACGATTCTACGGATCGACCGGCGGACGACGCTCTACAAGAACCCGAACCAGCAAGGCCAGGACGCGCCTCTGTCCGATGTTGTGCAGGCATATACGCTGGCGGAACTCGGCCAGCGTAACGAAAAGCCACACACCGAGACCAGCGCGGGCAGTGACGGCGAGAAGATGCGCTGGTGGAAGGTTGACAGCGCGGACGTACGTCGCCAGGACATCACCGGCTGGGTGCGCGAGCAAAACTTCGCGGGAGGGCGGATCTCGCGCGAGTTCGCGCAGAAATGGGTGGACTTCGAGATCCTGCATGACCCGCACGACTCCACCCACACCATCTTTGCCTCGACGCAGGCGTACGTCGACTACGCGACCGGCGCAGACGTCCCGAACGCCGGCGCCATCGACAAACTCAACCCGCTGATGCAAGCCGTTTGTCGGCAGCTATATGCGACAGGCGATGGCAGCCAGGCGGCGAACGACCTTTGCGTTGCCTCCCAGGACGCATGGGCGGCAATGCGGGCATCGCGGCTCATTGTCAAGCATGAGAGCGAATGGGCGAATCCGGACAAGTGGAATCAGCTCATTACCGAGATCGAGAAAAAGGTCGGGCCGGATGAGGCTCATGAGGCCGAACGCAAGCGCATCCAGGCGCTGGCCTGGTGGGATGCCGTGAAGGAAGATTTCCCCGCCCTTCCGGCTCCGCAGGTGTTTCATATTCATCCGATTGGGATTATTGGGAATTTCGATAAAGGAAAATTTCAGTTCACCCTGACCATGATGCATAGACTGTTCCCTCACGCAAACCGCGACGCACTCCAAGAAGTGGCCGACGAACTCAATGCTCATCTTCAGGCCTACAAACTCGATACACCGCTTAGACGAGCACATTTCTTTGCTCAAGTGATGCAGGAAACTGGCTCCTCGCTTACTCGCGAAGAGGGATTTATCTGGAAAGCAAGCTCGTTAATCGCAAAATTTTCCTATTTTCATAATCATCCCGATCAGGCGAACGCGCACGGCTACCATCACGTAAGGCCAATCAAAGCGGATGGCACGAGTATGAATCAAGTTGACTTTGAAGCAATCGCCAACGGTGCATATGGCGGACGTGCTGAACTGGGTAACGGAAACTACGCTAGCGGAGATGGCTGGCGATACCGAGGGCGAGGCCTCAAGCAGCTTACGGGGCGAGCCAACTACAGAGCTTTCACTAAATGGCATGTGGCTATGCAAAATGAGTGGCCTCAGGAAGTTGTTGATTTTGAAACAAATCCAGATCTACTCGTTCAGCCAAAGTATGCGGCAAGGTCTGCCGCGTACTTCTGGGTTGACCGTAATCTACCAGAAAAGGCGGATCAAGGAGAAACAGCTACGCAGGTAAATGCGATTACCGAGGTTGTTAATTTGCACACGGATAGTTACGCGGCGCGCGTCGAAAATTTTAATTCGATCTACAGTGGAGGGTATTTATATTGAATACGGAATGCGATCTTATTGTGCTCGCAAGGGCGATTTATTTTGCGGGATTGATATTGTTCGGGGTGAGCGCGGAGGCCGAAGAAATAACGCTTTGTCAGCCTCATGAGGAGGTGTATTTTAGCTGTGCAAGTGAAGGAAAATTGATTTCGGTCTGCGCTTCGGGAAACATATCTCCAGATAATGGATACGTTCAGTATCGATTTGGAAGGGTTGATGAAATCGAACTCGAATTTCCAAAAAAGCCGTATCCACCGAGAAGATGGTTTTCAATAAGCGATATATCGGAGGGAAATATAACGTTTACGCATCTAAAATTTAATTTTGGAAAGTATAACTATGTATTGTATCAAGGTTCTCCAAGTGGAATATATATAAAGCGGAATGGGAAGTTGATTTCAAACCGTACCTGCGATCCCGGAGACTATCAGCCGATTAGCCCTCGAGCACTGAGGGGTATTAAGACAGTTGCGCCGATAGATGGCATAGATAACTGAGTTGAGCGTGATGGCGGCCGCGCGGAATCTAAAATAGGTTCGGACGAAAATTATATGATCGAAAATGATTTTTAAGTATCTATTGATTTTTAAAATTTCCTTTTTTGTATCTCTTGTGAATGCGGAAGATAGGCTTGTTCCGTGTCCGGTGGTGTCTCCTGCTCAGGGCGTGTTTTCTGCTTCGAAGATTAAAAAGGGTGCTCTAGTTGCAGTTGAGAAAGGGGGTGATGAGTACCCGATAAATTTGATGTTATATAAATATGAAAACGGTCTATGCCGGGAAGAGTTGGTTGCAAAATACTCAATCGAGGGGGCGGCGCCTCGGGTTGATTCCCTTTTTTTTTTGGGGAGAATAAAAGGAATGGTTAATCTATTTGTTATTGTCCGATGGGAACTGAGGCATAGTGGTCTGGGGACATACGGAGATCTTTATCAAGTGTATGCGTATGAGAGTGGCAAAGACGGTTCTTTGATTGAGAATAAAAATATCACTAAAAATAGCGAGATGACAGGGGTCGATGGCTATGTTGAGAACCAGGTTTCCACTTTTCGACTGAAGAAAGCCAGCGATGTCAAGGATTTCCTTCGATGGATGAGGTAGTCTGTGCGCAATACGGTGATTAATAGAGAAATATTTTCGGGGATTATGGAAGTGATTGAGAGATGATCGTTATAGGAGGAGTTTCGGTCGTGCGCGCTCGATACCAAGGCATGAAGGAAATTTTGAAATAATGGTTTTAAAGAAATGAAAATTATAAAGCGTGGAGCGGCTTCATTTTTCCTTATATTCATCACATGGACCTATGCTTATGGCGAAAGTTTAATATTTGATGGCGGATCGAGAGTCGATTATCTTGAGCCTATCCTGGAGAGTGAGTTCGGCACTGGGTGGAAAAGAGCCGTGTTCGTCAGTGCGGGCGGATCAAAATTTGATCTATTTCCGATGGAGAGATTGTCGATCGATGGAGGTGTAGTATTTTCGGATCCTGCGGACGCATTGATTTCACCGTCCGGAAGGTTTGCTGTTTTCTCTATTGTGAGAGCCGGTAGATTTTTCAAAATTGGAGGAGACGGAGGCGAAGAAATAGCGAGTCGACAATACTGCCCCGTAATAGACACTCAATCTGGGTGCATAGTGAGCAATATGACCGGCGGAATTTGCGGCGGGCGATGGGACCAATCCACCCAAGTTAAGCATCAACAATTAGGCATCAACAGGCCTTATAAGCAGCATGTCGATGAGGTTTGTGGCGAGGCGGACGAGGCTTGGCGCGATCCGGCCGCACGCGATGGATACGTGTTGCGATCACGGCCAAGGTCTCATT
>NZ_JBFTOX010000054.1:0-68093 GCF_056398185.1 Cupriavidus sp. 05L310 | reverse complement strand
CCCTTCCCATCCCGAACAGGACCGTGAAACGACTCCACGCCGATGATAGTGCGGATACCCGTGTGAAAGTAGGTAATCGCCAGGCTCTCCCTTGAAACCCCCCAGTACGAAAGTACTGGGGGGTTTTGCTTTTGCGGCTTCGTTTACGCCGATCGGTACACTTGTGCCTGATTCTTTGCGCCGGGCGTCAGCTGCACGCATAATCACTGTTCCGGCTGCCTTTGCGCGTCGCCCCTCTTAAATCATCCGAATGCCAGCCGACGGCGAAGCCTCGTGGTTTCTTTACCTGCTCGAATGCGAGGGCAACACGATCTACACCGGCATTACAACGGATGTCGAACGACGTTTTGCCCAACATCAGGCGGGAACGGGTGCTAAATATACGCGATCGCGCAAACCCATCAGGATCCTGGGCTGGCAGCGCTTTGATAACCGCTCCGAAGCCTCAAAAGCCGAGGCGGCGGCAAAGAAGATGACTTCTGCGCAGAAGCGGGTGTTTTGCGTGAGATTGGCGGAAAAAGTGGCCAGGACTCCTGGTGTCGATCCTGTTTGAGCTTTACCCCCGTACCGTTATCCACCGCCCATCGGCGGAACCCTTCTTGCCCACCGACAGTGCCCTCTAACCTTCCTTAAGTCTGGTTTAAGGATCGCGCTTTAGGATGGTCCTGTCGCGTCCAGCCAGCCCGGACGCCTGAGGTAACCAAGAAAGGGAAAACGCCATGATTCGCCAGACGCTCGCACGCTCAGCCATCGGTATTGCTGCCCTGGCCGCTCTTGCCGGGGGGTATACCTATCTGCAGAAGGAAGTCATCACGCCGGGATATGCCGCACAGGCGCCCGTAACGGCCCAGGCCCAACCCCTGGCTGTGGCGGCTCCCACCGATTTTTCCAGCATTGTCGATCAGTACGGCCCGGCGGTGGTCAATATCAGCGTGACGGCGCGCGCGCAGCGTACGTCGGCGCAAGTGCCGCAGGGTATGGACCCGGATGATCCGCTGTTCCAGTTTTTCAAGCGTTTCGGACCGCAATTCCAGGCCCCGCAGAATGGCCAGCAGCAACTGGTGCGTGGCCTGGGCTCGGGCTTTATCGTTAGCCCGGATGGCCTGATCCTGACCAATGCGCACGTGGTGGACGGCGCGCAGGAGGTGACTGTCAAGCTGACCGATCGCCGTGAATTCAAGGCCAAGGTCCTTGGTGCGGACGCACAAACGGACGTGGCGGTGATCAAGATCGATGCCAAGGAATTACCAACGGTACGCCTGGGCGACCCCTCGCGCGTGCGCGTGGGTGAGCCGGTGCTGGCCATTGGCTCGCCTTATGGTTTTGAGAATACCGTGACCGCCGGCATCGTCAGCGCGAAATCGCGCTCCTTGCCCGACGATACTTATGTGCCGTTCATTCAGACCGACGTAGCCGTCAATCCCGGCAACTCGGGCGGACCGCTGTTCAACCAGCGAGGCGAAGTGATCGGCATCAACTCGCAGATCTACAGCCAGACCGGTGGTTATCAGGGGCTGTCGTTCTCGATCCCGATCGACGTGGCAACCAAGGTGCAGGCGCAACTGGTGGCGCATGGCAAGGTCACGCGCGGCCGCCTCGGTATCGGCGTGCAGGAGGTCAACCAGGCCCTGGCGCAATCGTTCGGGCTGCCAAAGCCTAGCGGCGCGCTGGTCAATTCGGTCGAGCCGGACAGCCCGGCAGCCAAGGCTGGCCTGAAGCCGGGCGACGTGATCGTGCAACTCGGCAACGACGTGATCGATCACTCTGGCGACCTGCCGGAACATGTGGCGGATATCACCCCAGGTACGCAGACGTCGCTGAAGGTGATCCGCAAGGGCGAGCCCCTGACGTTGACGGTGAAGGTCGGTACGGCAAAGGATGCGGTCGTCGCCGGCAAGAGTCCCGCCAATGACACCGGCGGCAAACTTGGCCTCGCGGTGCGCCCGCTGAGTCCGACGGAGAGGCGCGACAGCGGCATTGACGGCGGGCTGGTGGTCCAGGATGTCGCGGGCCCGGCCGCAAAGGTCGGTATTCAGCCGGGCGACGTCATCCTGTCGATCAACGGTACGCCGATCAGTTCGGCGGAGCAGTTGCGGGCACTGGTGGCGAAGTCGGGCAAGCAGGTTGCACTGCTGGTGCAGCGCGACGATGCCCGTATCTTTATCCCGCTGGATCTGGGTTGAGAATGAAGTTAACAGCCGAGTTAACCACAGAGTTAACCGCGGTGTTAACATCGGCATGAAGTACGGGCGGGCCGGCGCGAAGGTATACGTGCCGGCCCGCCAAGCCTTATTGGGCGCCGAATTCCGGTGCAGAAGGGCTGCCAGAACGCTCGGTAACAGGTATTATCTCGACTGCGACGCAAGACACGCCGCGATGGCCTCGGCCATTGATGCGTAAATCATCTTGCTGACTCGATGACACAAGGAAGTCTATGCAGTTGGATTTCACCCGGACGTCCGCGACCACGGGGACCGAAAGGGCGCGGCGCCTGCCGCAAGCCAAGCCCGCCCCGCGCCGACGCAAGAAGGCCGAAGCCGCTCCGCATTGGGAGCGTGGCTACCGTTCGCACTTCTACCGCAATGAGCGCGGCGAGAAGCTGGGCGAGGTACGCCTGTCCGATCGCGGCGATATGCCGGTGGTCTATCACTGGGCGGCCGGTAATTACTCCGGCGCGGAGGGCTCGCTCGCACATGCCCGCATGCGCGTGGAAGAAACCATTGGCTTTGGCATGCGCCAGCTGGCGCTGTTTTAAGCAGACCGCCAACAGAACGTTTTTTTGCGAAGAACAGTACGCGCGCGCTCGGCGCCGCGTTTCAGCGGAGCGAACCGCTCCGGCACGGCCAGTCAGCTCCTCGCGTGGACATGACGCGGCCGGCACGGCAGACAGCTCTGCCTTCTCCCCGGCACCAACCTCCCAGTCGTCGGCAAGCGCTGTTCAATCGAGGCGGCGTTGCGCCAGCATAAAGACAGCTCCCGTCAGGGCAAGCACGGCGATCAGCCGGTAGAGATCCTCGCACGCGATCAGCCTGGCCTGTGTATCCACCAGTCCAGCCAGTTGCACGAGCGCGACCCGGTGGGCATGGATTGCATCGAGCCCGCGAGCGCCCAATACCGCTTGCGTTATGTCCATCCACTGCTGCGTCTGCTCCGGATGCTGGCCGAGCGCGCTGGTCAGGCTGGTATGCACGGCAAACTGCCGGTTCTGCAGGAGTACGGCGCCAAGCGCTGACGCAAAGGAGGCAGCGATCTGGCGAAGCAGGTTCTTGCTGCGATAGCCGTGGGCGAAATCGTCACCGGCCAGCGAACGAAAGGTCAGGCCCGCAATGGGGATGATGACCATCACGCCAAACAGTCCCTTGCCGACCAGCCCCCATGCCAGCGCAGCCGGACCGGCGTTGGGCGGCATCGAGGAAAACCACCAGGCCGCAGCGGCCATCAGCAAGAGGCCGCTCGCCATCAGCGGCTTCTTGCGCGGCAGGCGCGGAGCGAAGCGCAGGTAGATGAAGATGCCCGCCAGGCTAACCGTGGCCGCGAAGGTGTTGAGCCAGCCGGTTGTCGCCAGCGGCAGGCCTAGTGCCTGCTCGGCGTAGATCGGGAACACGTAGCCGCTCAGGTTGCTGATCAGGTAGTAAACAAAATACATGGCCAGCCCGGTCAGGTAGACCGGGTTGCGCAACGCCCGCAGATGGAGCACAGGCGTGCTGTGGTGCCATTGCTGCCAAAGGAACCCCATCAACAGGCCGATGCCCAGCGCGCAGATCAGGGCCAGCCGCAGCGGGTGCGAGAAGATATCGAAGCGGGCTTCCGTCATGGCGGCCTGC
The DNA here is from genome assembly GCF_056398185.1 of Cupriavidus sp. 05L310. Classification (NCBI taxonomy): domain Bacteria; kingdom Pseudomonadati; phylum Pseudomonadota; class Betaproteobacteria; order Burkholderiales; family Burkholderiaceae; genus Cupriavidus; species Cupriavidus sp. 05L310. Next base: position 64,269 of record NZ_JBFTOX010000054.1, on the reverse strand, counting down.
AAGCTCACCACGGCGGCACCGAAGAGCAGCAGCGGGCCCAGCGCGGGGCCGGAATCATCCTGATACGGCTCGGCATCGGGCAGCAGCAGCCAGGCACCCAGCGCTGCCAGCGCGGCGAAGGGCAGCACGCCATAGAACACGTCCTGCCACACGCCATGCTCGATCAGCTCCGCAGCCATGGCCGGCGCCAGCGCGGATGCCGTGAAAATACCGAGCATGAAGATGCGGGAGGCGCGCGGCCGGTCTGCCGGCGCAAACATCACATTGACCAGGATGCGGCAACTAGTAAACAGCGCGCCGCCACCGACGCCCTGCACGAAGCGCGCACCAACGAGCTGTGGCAGCGAATAGCTGGTGGCCGCCGCCAGCGTGCCCGCCATGAAGATCAGCAATGCGCCGGTAAGGTAATAGCGATAGCCAAAGCGTTGCGCCAGCCATTGTTGCTTGAGGATCATCAACATGCTGCCCACGGCGTAGGCGGCCTGGACCAGGGCGAAGCTGCGCGGGTCGGCATCGACGCCGCCGACGATATGGCTCGATGCGAACACGAACATGATGTTCTCGAGGAATTCCACTGACGTGGCCAGCGCGAGCAACAGCATGACCAGCGTCTGGCGCTGCCGATGGCTGAGCAGGCGCAGCCAGCGCAGTCCCAGCCGCAGCGGTTGCAGTGCGGAAGCTGTTTTCATGGTTCCAGCTTGAGCAGGTTCTGGTGCATGCGGCTCAGGGCGCGCGTGGAGGTGGCAAGGCCGCTTTCTCCCAACGGTTCCCAGGCCTCGGCGTAGGCAGCGTGCACGGCCGGCGCGACGCGCTGCAGCATGTGCAGGCCGGCGGCCGTCAGTACGAGTTCGGTACTGCGGCGGTCCTGTGCCGAGGCGTGCCGCCGCACAAGGCCACGCGCCACCAGGCCGTCCATCAGCCGGGTCATCTGGGTGCGCGTGGCGTCGAGCGTGATGCCAAGTTCGGACGGCAGGCTGGGCTGGCTGTCGTCGGTGGCGAGCATGCTGATCGCCAGGTATTGCTGCAGGTCCAGCCCGAACGGCGCCAGCGCCCGGTCGATGTGGCTGCGCAGCAGGCGCGCGGTGCGCATCAGGAGCCGGGAGGCCAGGATGAGGTCGCGCGGTGCTTCCGGATGGCTGGCACAGAAGCGGTCGATTCGGTCTTCGAACGACATGGTGGGGGAGTCGGGTGATGCCGGCGCAACAGAAACAGATTGCGCCCGGCTATTTAGTTACATACGTAACTATATCATATGAAACTAACCAGGGCGGCGACGTTCCTCAGCGCGCGAGCTGTCGCGACAGCCGCCGCAACGCTTGCCGCAGGCCCGCGAGTTCGCCGGAACGCAGCGCCGGGGCCTGGCGGCCGTAGCGCAGCCGGGTGTAGCGCTCGCTGAAATCCTGCACCGCTTGCGCGGCGGCAGGGAGGCGGCGCGCGGCCCGCGCGGCAAAATCCTGCGGTCCTTCCGCCGGCCCGCGCACGCACCCATGGCGTGCCAGGTCGCGACAGAAGCGGGCATACAAGGCTTGAACGGGATCGGCCTGGCGGCGCCTGAGCACAAGCGGCACGAGTACCAGCAAGCTCAGCGTCGCCAGCCCGGCCAGCAACGCCTGCGGCACGCTGTCGCCGATGCCGAGCTGCTGCATCAGGCGTGACTGCTGGCCGCGATCGTATTGCAGCACCCAGCGCTGCCAGGTGTAGACCATGCCGTCCATGCCCCAGCGCAGGTCGCGCAGCCAGCCGGGGTCCCGCACCGCACGCAGCGCTTCGATCTCGCTGGCCTCCAGCGCGGCGTCGATGCCGTGTTCGACACGGCTGGGCGCCACCGCGCTGGTGGGATCGACGCGCACCCAGCCGCGCCCCTCCAGCCAGATCTCCGCCCAGGCGTGGGCATCGGCCTGCCGTACGATGTAGTTGCCGCCGATCGGGTTGTACTCGCCGCCCTGGTAGCCGGTGATCACCCGCGCCGGCACACCGGCCGCGCGCATCAGGAAGACAAAGCTGCTGGCATAGTGCTCGCAGAATCCTCGCCGGGTATCGAACAGGAAGCTGTCGACCTGTTCGCGGCCAAGCGGCGCGGGCGACAGCGTATAGCTGAATGGTGCCGCGGCGAACAAGCGCAGTGCGGCCCGTGCCCGCTGCGCGGGATCCGCGTATTGCTCCGCCCATTCGGTGGCCAGCGCCCGGCTGCGCGGATTGCCGGGCGGTAGTGCCAGCGCCAGTTGTCGCGTCGGGAGATCGAGCGCCTGCGCCTTGGCCGGGGCCGAACGCGCGCGGTAGCGCAAGCGCCGGTCGATGGGATCGCTGGCGAAAAACTCGCCGTCGGCGTTGACTACCGCACCGGCACCCGGGTCGATCGCCTGGCCGCGGTCAAGCAGGAACAACCACTGGTGCTGATTGGGTTCGAGCGTGATGTTGTAGCTGATGCTGTTGCCAGCGGATGCCTTGCCTGCCATTTCGCCAAGGTCCCTGGCATAAGGCGGTGCCTCGTCGGTGGCCGGCAGGCCAGGTGCCGGCTGCGCGTGCCGCTGCCGCAAGGGCGCTGGCCGCCAGGTCTTGCCATCGAATTGCCACAGCACCAGCGCTCGCCAATACAGCGCGCTGGCGGGCAGCGGCTCCCCTTCCACGTCGGCGCGCAGCGCCACTTCTGTGGACTGCGTCAGCTGGCTCACGCTGCCCGGGCTCATGGTGTCGCTGATGCCGGTGGCGGCCACGGTCTCGGCTTGCGGCAGCCGCCACAGCGGGCGATCGAGGCGCGGGAACAAGACGAACAGCAGCAGCGCCCAGGGCAGGCCGATCAACACCAGGCGGCCGAGCAGCGGCCATGCCGCGAGATAGCCGCGGGCCTCGGGATGGCCCAGGAACAACCAGTTGCGCAGCAGCCAGGCGGCGATGGCAAGGCTATACAAGGCCAGCCAGAAAGGCTGGTCGAACAGGTACAGGCTCAGCAGCAGGTAAAAGCAGAGCTGGGTCACCAGCGTGGCGTCGGCCAGCACGCGGCTCTCCAGCAGCTTGAGCACGACGAAGGCGCCCAGCAGCGCCACCGACAGGTCGCGCCCCATGTTGCCGCCGGCTTGCCAGACCAAGGCGGCCGCGACCAGGATTACCAGCCCGGCGACGAGCGCGAGTATCAGGCGCGAGGGCAACGGCGCACGCTGGCGCCACAGCAGCCAGCGCCAGCTCATCAGCAACACCAGCAGGACGCTGATGGTGACGGGCAGGCTGCGTGCCTGCGGCGCGAGCACGAGCGCCAGCTGGCCCAGCAGCAAGCCATGCTCCTCGTGCGCGAGGGGGCGCGGCGACGGCTTCACGGCGTACCTTGCCCGGCCCGGTCCGGCCACAGCGCCAGGGCTTCGAGGCAGGCGCGGCGATGCGCGCCGCCGCGGCCGGGCGGAATTTCCACGCCGGGCAGGCGCAACCCGATCTCCATCGTATCGCCCGAGGCCAGCACCCAGGCGCACAGGCGCGAGAGCCGCGCTTCGGTGGCCAGTGCCGGCGGCAGTGCCTGCCAGTCCAGCCAGCACGCGGGCTGGCCGCCGGCCTGCCCGGTGCGGCTCAGCAAGCGGCCGGTGCGCGCGCTATGTTTCCAGGCGACGCGATGCAGCGGGTCGCCGCTGCGGTAGCGCCGCAACTGGTCTATGCCATCGTCCGACGGCAGGGACGCCACGCCATCGTCCCCGGGCTGCGCGGCGAACGGCAGCGGCGGCGCGCCGGCTTCTGGCTGCGGGTAGACCAACGCGACCAGCGGCAGGTCGGCATGACTCCATACGCGGAACAGGCCAAAAGGAAAACGGCTCGATAAGGTGACGCGCGGCAGCGCCAGCCAGCCGCGCCGGCCGGTGGGCAGATGCAGCGTGAGCAGGCCACTGGCATCCCGGGCCAGGCTCAGGCTTGCCGGCAGCGCCCCGGCCTGGGATGGCAGGCTTGCCTCGATGCCGATGCGTACCCGTGCGTCGGTGCCTGCAATGCCGGCGATCCGCAGGCTGAAGGCCGCGGGCTCGCCGGCAAACGCTGGCTCCGTGCCGGCGCCGGCGACTGCCATGTCGAGCAGGTTGCGGTAGGCGTGCCACATGCAGGCCATGCCGATGCCGCCGAGCAGGAAGGTGAGGGCGAAGCCCAGGCTGATGTTGTAGTTCAGCGAGGTCAGCAACATGGCCAGCAGCAACAGCGCGAAGCCCAGGCCGGCGCGGCCGGGCAGGATATACAAGTGGCGGCGATCGAGCGTCACCACGCCTTGCCGGGGCGGGCGCTGGCGCTGCAGCCAGGGTGGCGAGGCCCAGGCCCGGCGCTTGCGGGCAGGCGCGGCCGGGGTCGCCATGCGCGGCGATGAGAACGGCCGGCTGCGGGACATCGCGGATCAGGGAATGGCAACGTCGGACAGCAGGCGGGCGAGGGCCTCCTGTCCACCGCCGGCGGCGCCGGCCGGCAGCAGCCGGTGGCCGGCCACCGGCGCGAAGACCGCTTGTATGTCCTCGGGCAGCACCATATCGCGCTGGTGCAGCAGTGCCCAGGCGCGGGCACAGCCCAGCAGCGCCAGGCCCGCCCTGGGCGACAGCCCGGCGGCAAAGGCAGCGTTCGCGCGCGTGGCCTGCACCAGGGCCAGTGCATAGTCCACCAGGGCAGGGCTGGCATAGACCTGGGCCGCGGCATGCTGCAGCGCGCCCACCTGCTCGGCATCCATCACGGGCGTACCGGCCGCGGGTGCCGCCCCGCCGAGGTAGAGCACGCGCTCGAAGGCCGGATCGGGATAGCCCAGCGACAAGCGCATGGTAAAGCGGTCGAGCTGGGATTCGGGCAGGGCGTGGGTGCCGATCTGGTCCAGCGGGTTTTGCGTGGCGATGACGAAGAACGGGGACGGCAGGGCATGGGTGACGCCGTCGTGGGTGACCTGCCCTTCCGCCATCGCCTCCAGCAAGGCGCTCTGCGTCTTCGGCGGGGCACGGTTGATCTCGTCGGCCAGCACCACCTGCGCGAACACAGGGCCCCGATGGAAGCGGAACTCGGCGCTGTCGCGCACGAAGACGGACACGCCGATCAGGTCGGCCGGCAGCAGGTCGCTGGTGAACTGCACGCGCTGGAACTGCAGGCCGAGCGTGCGCGCCAGCGCATGCGCCAGCGTTGTCTTGCCCACTCCGGGGAGGTCCTCCAGCAGCAGGTGGCCACGCGCCAGCATGCAGGCCAGCGCCAGCCGGATCTGCCTGGGCTTGCCCAGAACGATGCGGCCAAGCTGGGCTTCCGCCTCGGAGAGCGATGCGACGATGCGTGGGCGAGCTGTCACTTGAGGCCTTGCGGGTCGGAAGGAGGACCCGGCCATTGTAGCGGCGCGTGTGTATCGGGGAACAGTCTGTTTGCGCACGCAGCACATGCCGGGCGCGCCGGATTGCCCGGCTTCTGGCATTATCGAAGCTGTCGGCCCTGCCAACCCCACATCCCCTGCAATGAACTCCCCGCTTGCTGTACCGCCGGGCGCCGCTTCCACGGCGGTTTCCACGGTTTCCACCGCTTCGGCCATCGCCCCGACCGCCGCTGAATTGAACGAACTCAACCGAGTCTTCCACGCCGACGGGTATATCGTGCTGCGCGGCTTCGCCCCGCCGCAGGTCTGCGACCGGATCGAGCAGGTAACGCGCGAGCAACTGGCCGCGGCGGTCCCGCCTGTGGAGTACGAAGCCGAACTGGGTTATCCCGGCGCACCCGCCAGCCGCGAAGCCGCGGGCGGCGGCACGGTGCGGCGCTTGCGCCAGGCTTACGGGCGCGACGAGGTGTTTCGCCAATGGGCGGCCGACCCCGCGGTAACGAAGGTCGTGGCGACCCTGCTGGGCGAGCCGCCGCTCCTGACGCTGGCGCATCACAACTGCGTGATGACCAAGCATCCGCACTATGGCAGCCAGACCGGCTGGCATCGCGATACCCGTTACTGGTCGTTTGCCAGCCCGGAACTGGTGACGGTGTGGCTGGCGCTGGGCCGGGAGGACGAGAGCAACGGCGTGTTGCGCGTCATTCCAGGCTCGCACACGGTTGCCCTCGAACCGGGCCAGCTCGATGCGGCGGAATTCCTGATCGAATCGCATCCGGGCAGCCAGGCCCTGCTGCGTGGCGTGCGGCCCCTTGCCCTGGAGCGCGGGGACGTATTGTTCTTCGATAGCCGGCTATTTCACAGCGCGGGGCAGAATCTCTCGGAGGCGGTCAAGCTGTCGGCCGCCTTTGCGTATTTCGGTGCCGGCAACCATCCGCTGCCGGGCACGCGTTCGGCCGAATTCGGCTGCATTGCGCTGCCCATGCCCGCGGCAAGCTAACCGGCATCCACCATGCTGGCTCGTCGCGGGCCAGCGCCCTGGCCGGCCTGTGGGCGATGCCGCAATGCCGGGCGCGTCAGGTGCGCAGGCCGACCAGGTTGGAGATCTTCTCGGACGCGGCCAGCAGTGGCGGCAGGAAGTTGCCGGCCATCTCGTCGGCGCTGGTGCGGTTGGCCTGGCCACTGATATTGATGGCGGCGATGACCTGGCCGCCGCGGCTGCGGATCGGCGCGGCCAGCGACACCAGCCCTTCTTCCAGCTCCTGGTCGTTCTGCGCCCAGCCGCGCGCGCGGATGCCGGCGATGATGGCCTTGAGCGTTTCGATGTCGGTGACGGTCCGGCTGGTACGGGCGCGCAGGTCGGTGGCGCGCAGCACGCGGTCCAGCTCCGCATCCGGCAGGCCCGCCAGCAGCACGCGGCCCATCGACGAGCAATAGGCCGGGAGCCGGCTGCCGATGGACAGGTTGATGGTCATGATCTTGCGCGCGGGCACCCGCAACACGTAGACGATTTCGGTCCCATCCAGCACGGAGATCGAGCAGCTTTCATGCACTTCCTGCGACAGCGCTTCCATGATCGGCTCGGCCAGGTTCCAGAATGGCATCGAGGTCAGGTAGGCGAAACCGAGGTCGAGGATCTTCGGCGTCAGGCGGAACAGGCGGCCGTCGGCGCGCACATAACCCAGGCCCACCAGGGTCAGCAAGATGCGGCGCGCGCCGGCGCGGGTCAGGCCACTGGCCTGCGCGATCTCGCTGAGGGTCTGGGCCGGGTGTTGGGCGTCGAAGGCGCGGATCACCGAGAGGCCGCGTGCAAAGGACTGCACATAGGTATCGCTCGGCTTCTCCGTGCCCGCGGCGGCGGGCTCCACGGAAGCATCCGTGGCCGGGTTGTCGGGATTGTCGGGAGCGGCAGGGCTGGCCATCGGTCAGTTCGGCGGGTTGCCGAATACGCACGGAAAGGCCGAAAGGGTAGAGGAAATGCGCGCAGTACGCCAGTGGCGCATGGCCGGGGCGCCGCCGCCACGGTGAGAACCGGCGCAGGCGTCCCGGCTGCCGCATAATGTCGCGCGTTTGGGCAACATTGCTTGTAAAGGAAACATCGTCCGGTGAACGAGACAATCCAGTGGAATGATTGGGAGGCCTTCTGCTGCGTGGTGGAGCAGGGCACCTTCACTGCCGCCGCGGAGCAGCTGGACTGCCCCAAATCCCGGGTCTCTGCGGCCGTCGCACGGCTCGAGCTGGCGATCGGCTCCAAGTTGCTCCAGCGCACCACGCGGCGCATGCGCCTGACCGATGCCGGCAGCGCGGTGTATCGCGACGTGGCTCCGCTGTTCGCGCGGCTGCGCGAGATCCGCCAGGAAACGCTGGCGCGCGAGGAACGCGTGCAAGGGGTGCTGCGCATCGCCGCGCCCTACGAGTTTGGCGCGCACCAGCTTGGCGGCGTTATCTGCCGTACGCTGGCGGCCCACCCGGCGCTCGATGTGAAGGTGGAGATCACACAAGGCATGGTCGATCCCATCCGCGATGGGTTCGATGTGGCCTTTGTGGCGGTGGATGCCGATCTTCCTGATTCAGGGACGGTGGCGCGGCGTATCTATCACGTCGAGCGGGGACTATTCGCGGCGCCGGCGCTGGCCGCTGGCCTGCACCCGCAGTTGCTGCCAGAAGACCTGGCAAACCTGCCCACCCTGACCACACCCGGCGATGACATGTGGGAGTTCATGCGCGAGGGCGAGCGCGTGGCGGTGCCGATCCGGCCGCGCATGCAGACCGCCAACGCCGAACTCCGGCTCCAGGGCGCGCTGGCCGGCCTCGGCATCGCCCGCTTGTCGCTGATCTATTGCGAAGCGGAGGTGGCCCAGGGGCGCCTGGTCAAGGTATTGCCGGACTATCCGCCACCGCCGCTGCGGATCTTCGCCTTGCTGCCGGACCGCCGGTTGCAGCCGCGCAAGGTGCGCGTGTTCATGGAAGCGGTGGAAGCCATGATGGCATCCGGATTGCTGGGTAGCGGAAACGACGCAGCCGCGCCCGGCCCGTGAAGGCGGCGCGGCTGCGGGGTCATGCGCAAGGGGCGGCTGGCAGGCCGGCCCGTTGGCGCCTGGCTAGGCTGTGGCCACTTCTTGACGACTACGGTTGATAGGCCACAACTGCTGTCTCTTCCATCCCAGGTGAATGCCGGGGCGCAATCAGGCGCCGTCGCTGAAGCTGCTGCGGGCTTCGTTCGTGCCGCGGGCGCCGTCGGTGTACGGGTCACGCGGGCCGTTGTGGGCACCATCCGTGAACGGGTCGCGGCGGCCGTTGTGGGCGCCATCGGTGAACGGATCGCGCGGACCGGTGCGGGCGCCGTCGGTGAACGCGTCCACCGTGCGGCCGATGCTGCCGTCGAGGCGGGCGAGGTCGGAAACCGGCGAGTTGGCGTGCGCGGAGGCGGCAGCCATCGACAAGCCGATGGCGCAGAGGAGGGTAACGGCGAGGGTGCGGGGCTGTGTGAGAGTCTTCATGATGCTGCTTTTTCCTTCTGGCATGTCGTGGTGTGTTCCACGTTGCACGTACTGTAGGCGGCCTTCTGCCCAGGAAAAAGAGCTAATCCTCAAAACACTGTTCGTCAGTCTGGATAATCCCGCCCGGATTTTTGGCCTGGGCGGCCATCCGCACCCGCGCCGGCTTGAGTCAGAGACCGAAACGTGCGCCAAACAGCCCTGCGCCAAGCCGGGCAATGATCATCAGCAGGATCTGCGCGATCACGAAAAGGACCAGCGGCGAGATGTCAAAGCCGCCCAGGCGCGGCACCACGCGGCGGATCGGACGCAGCAGCGGTTCCGTCAGGTGGTTGATGGCAGGCGTGACCGGCGAATGCGGATTGACCCAGGAAAGGATCGCCATCAGCAGCGTGACCCACATCACCATGCTGATGCCCCACTTCAATACGTTGAGAACGGCAATCAGCAGGACCAGCGGCAGGTAGGGCGCGAGGTCGCCTCCGGAAAGCAGCAGCACGAGCAGCAGGAACACCAGGGCGGTCAGCCAGGCGCCGATCAGGGTCGCCCAGTCGATGCCGCCAAGGCCCGGAATGACCCGGCGCAATGGCCTGACCAGCCAGTCGGTAACCTGGAATACGCCTTGCGAGACGGGGTTGCGCGTGGGTAGCCGTGCCCATTGCATCCACAGGCGCAGCAGTAGCGCCATGCCGAACAGGGTGAAGACGGTATCGAGCAGGAAAAGGGCGATTTCCGTGAACATCGGTTTCGGTTCCGGTGGCAGTAGTGATGTCGGCAGTCAGGAGTGTCTGCGGACGCACAGATTCTGCCATACCCGCACAGGCGGCGGTCGAAACCGGAGCCTGCCTTTGTCAACTGGCTAACGCCGATGAGTCGGGGGACCGCCGGAGGCAGCCCCTATAATGAGCGTCGAGCCAAGTTCCCCCAGCGTCCGCACGCTGCCCCGCCATGACCCGCCAGCCTGCCGCATCCCGATCCCTGCTCGACAAGCAGGACTTCGAAGCCCTCTCCGATTTCCGCTACCAGTTGCGGCGTTTCCTGCGGTTTTCCGAAAATGCCGCGCACAACGAAGGCCTGACCGTGCAGCAGTACCTGCTGATGCTGCATATCCGTGGCTGCGCCGGCAAGGACTGGGCTTCGATCGGCGAACTGGCGGAGCGCCTGCAAGCCAAGCAGCACGGCGTGGTGGCGCTGGTCAACCGCTGCGAGGCAGCCGGCCTGGTCAAGCGCAAGGCCAATCCGGATGACCGCCGGATCGTGGAAGTCCATTTGCTCGCCAAGGGCGAGCGTTTCCTGAACCGGCTGGCCATGCTGCACCGGAGCGAACTCGAATCGCTGCGCGGCACCTTCCGCGTAGCGCGCCTTACGGCCTTCAACGACGATGGCGCGGAGCGCGCCTGAGCCGTCGTGAAGCAGGCGGCCCGGGTTTTTCGACCCAAACCGCATGCGCCGTTACAGGCAGTTACCATTCACAAGGCTCGGTGACACCCGAGGCGGCCCCGCGGCCCTAGACTCGCGCGCATTCCCACTCGCGATATCCGCAGGAGCTACAAATGCCTTTCCCCTCTTTCCCCCTTCGTACCAGCGCGCTCGCCCTGCTTGCCGCGGGCGCCCTGGCCGGTTGCGTGACCGCGCCATATGGCGGCGGGTATGGTGGCTACGGGAGCTATGGCAACTCCGGCGCGTATGGCAGCAGCACGCAGGCAAGCGGCGGCTATCCCGTTGCCTATCCGCAGCAGGGCTACTCGCAACCGGCCTACCCGCAGCCGGAATATCCGCAGGCCGGCTACCCGCAGCAGGCGCCGGTGCAGGAGAGCTACCCGCAGCAAGGTTATCCCCAGCAGTCCTATCCGCAAGCGGGCTACCCGCAGGCTAATACGGCCCAGGGCGCCTACGGCAGCGATGCCTATGGCGTGCGCTACGGCAACGTCGAATCCATCGAGATGTTGCCCGGGCAGGCGCCGGCAGGCGGCGTCGCCGGCGCGCTGATCGGTGGCGTCGTCGGCGGCCTGCTTGGCCACCAGGTGGGAGGCGGCCGTGGCAATACGGTGGCGACCATTGGCGGCGCGGTGGCCGGTGCCCTGGCTGGCAACGAGGTCGAGAAGCGTACTACTACGGCGCCGCCCGCGTACCGCATCCGGGTACGCACCACCGACAACGGCTATCTCACGCTGACGCAGTCGACGCCCTACAACCTGCGCAACGGCGACCGGGTCAAGGTGCAGAACGGCGTGGCGATGCCCTACTGAAGGCGTGGCTGCCGGGTCTTCCATTGCGTAAGGGGTTCCCAGGTGGCGTAGCCGGTGCCGTGCACCCGCTACGCCACATGGCGCGATCTGTCCCACACCAGGGCGCACAGCTCCTGGCTCAGGCGCCGAACAAGCTGGCGTAGTCTTCCCGCAGTTGCCGTTTGAGCAGCTTGCCGGCGGTGTTGCGCGGCAGGTCCGCCACGAACACGATGCGTTTGGGCACCTTGAACGGTGCGAGCGCGGCGCGGGCATGGGCGAGCATCCCCTCCTCATCCGCGCCCGCGCCGCGCTTGAGCACGACGCAGGCCGCCACCGCTTCCACCCACTTGGGATGCGGCAGCGCGAAGACGGCCACTTCGGCCACGCCTTCATGCTGGTACAGGCACTCTTCGACTTCCCGGCTCGATACGAGCACGCCGCCGGAATTGATCACGTCCTTGATGCGGTCAACCACGTACAGATAGCCCGCCTCGTCCATATAGCCAAGATCGCCGGAGTGGAACCAGCCGCCGCTGAAGGCTTCAGCGGTCTGTCCCGGCTTGTCCCAGTATTCGGTAAGCAACTGCGGCGAGCGGTGCACGATCTCCCCGAGCTCGCCGGGTTTGGCATCCTGCATCTTCTCATCGACGATGCGGGTTTCCACGTTGAGCACGGGCCGGCCTGCCGAGGCAGGGCGTTCCCGGTGCGCTTCCGGCCCGAGCACCGTGGCCAGCGGCCCGATCTCGCTCTGCCCGTAGCAGTTGTAGAAGCCCAGCGCCGGCAGGCGCTCCCGCAGCTCCAGCAACACCGGTAGCGGCATGATCGACGCCCCGTAGTAAGCCTTGGTCAGCGAGGTCAGCTCGCGCGGATCGAAGTCCTGGTGGCGCAGCAGCGCGATCCATACGGTAGGCGGCGCAAAGAAGCTGGTGATGCCGGCCTCGCGCACAGTGCGCAGGCAAAAACCCGGCTCGGGGCTCTGCGCCAGCAAGATGGTGCCGCCCATCAGCAGCAGCGGCATCAGGAAGACATGCATCTGCGCGGAATGGTATAGGGGCAGCGCGGCCAGCGAATAGTCTTCCGGCTTGATATCGCACGTTGCAATCGCGCTCATGTACTCGGCCAGCAAGGCGCGATGAGTCATCAGCGCGCCCTTGGGCGCCGACGTGGTGCCGGATGTATACAGGATCTGCGCCGGCATGGCCTCATCTAGCGTGGCAAGAATATCCGCGCCGGGGCCCTGGGCGGCGGCGAGCACATCGCGCGGGCCACCGCCATGCAGGCTGCCCAGCAGGGGGCAAGGCAGGCCGTCGACTTGCGCGGCCAGCGCCGGATCGGCGAACAGCGCGCTGGCGCCGGACTGGTTGACGATGTACTCCACTTCCCCGCGCGTCATCGAGAAATTCACCGGCACATGGATCAGCCCGGCACGCAGGCAGCCCAGCCACAGCAGCACATAGGCATCCGAGTTCTTGCCAAAAGCCGCCACCCGGTCGCCGGGGCGCAGGCCCCACCGTTGCAGCGCCGCGCCCACGCTGGCCGCCGCGGCCTCAAGCTCACGGTAGCTCCAGCTGCGCTCGCCGAAGCGCAGGGCGATCTTGTCGGGACTGCGCCTTACCGCACGGGCGAGGGCATCGGGGACGGTGTTGCGCAGGACGCGTTGCTGCTCTGACTGCATGGTGGTCTCCGTTCTGTTTTTTTTAGGGTCCAGCAAGTCTTGAGCCGATGCCGCAGCGGGTCATGGGTCGATCATGCACGGATCAGTACCGATGGCGGGCGATGATGCGCGATGGCTGCGGCGTTGGCGCTCGGGAGCCAGGATACGGGCGGGGCGCCCGCGGTGCAAGGCACCCGGGCGAGGGGGACGCTGGGGGAGGCGCTGCGCCGCAGCTTGTGCAGCGCAGCGATGCGGCGGACGGGCTTACAGCGCGCCGGCGAGGAAGGTCAGTGCGCGGCCATGTGCCAGCGCGGCAGAGGGCTGGTGATAGGAACCACGCGCCCAGCAGTTGAAGCCGTGATCGGCCTGGGCATAGACGTGGATCTCCGCGCGCGGATTGCCGGCCACCGCGGCGCGCACCTGCTCGACAGCCTCCGCCGGGATGTGCGCGTCGAGCGCGCCATAGTGGAACTGCACCGGCACCTTGATGCTGGCGGCTTCCTTCAGGTTGTTCTGGATGCCGCCACCGTAATACGGGACCGCCGCGTCGACCAGGCCGCGCGCGGCGCTCAGGTAGGACAGCAGGCCGCCGAAGCAGTAGCCGACCGCCGCAATCTTCGCACCCGCGCCGAGCTGGGCGCGCAGCGCCTTGGCGGTAGCGGCGATATCCTTCACCGCCAGTTCCACGTCGGTCTTCTGGCGCAGTTCCATGGCGCTTGCCCAGTCATCGCCGGAGTAGCCCAGTTCCACGCGCGGCGCGTGGCGCCAGAATACATCGGGCGCCAGTACCACATAGCCGTCGAGCGCGTACTGGTCCGCTACCGCGCGAATATGCTCATTGACGCCGAAGATTTCCTGTACAAGCACGATGCCCGGCGCGCTGGCGGCCTTGCCGGCGGGGGGCAGGGCCAGGTAGGCATCGAAGGCGCCGCCTTCGGTTTCGACACGGATCCATTGGCTGTTGTCGGGCATGGTGGCTTGCTCCATCGGTGTTGGGTTTGAGGAATGAAAAGGTAACGCGGGGATAAGACGGCGGTAAGGCAGTGACGGGACGTAAATCCGGCAAACCGCAAGTGTGCCACTGTCCGGCCAGACGTGCCGGGCGTGCAGCAACCCGTGCCGCCACGCCGCCGTGGCGGGCGCGCGCTTGCCACGCGCCCGCCACTTCCCTGCCGCGTCGGCGCCGGATCAGCTCGCAGGGTGAACGCCAGGCAGGAACTCGATTCCGGTGCGCTTCACCAGTTCGCCATAGGAGATCGGCTTGCCGGGCCGCGCGGCGTCTGAATTCTCGATCCAGTGCGCCCAGGCCCGGTTCGTCGACGGGTCATAGACCAGCTTGTAGAGATACGTCGGGACCCAGACTTTCCCGCTGCCGATCGTGCGCACGTTCCCGTCGAATACCGGGCCCGTAATGACATAGACATCGCCGGTCGCGCGCATCGCATACTTGCGCGTGGCCTTTTCGATGGAGGCCCACGCCTTGCGGTTGTTCTGGCTGTATTGCGGCACGACGTTAGCCAGCGTGAACGATTGCGCCATGGCCTGCGCGGTCGGCTGATCGGCAGCAGGCGACATGTGTCCCCGGTCCAGTCCTTCATTGCCCTTGTAGTCGTCCAGCTCTGCCCGCTCCGAGCGCGGCAGGCGCGCATCGGAGAAGAAACGGTTGGTTCGCTCTTCGTCCTTGGCATCCATCAACTGCGCGCGCGACAGGCGCTCGGCAACAAAAAGCGGTGTCTTGCTGCGGCCGGAGTGCATGACCGCGAATGCGTCGTAGCACAGCGCACGCAGCTTGAGTTCCGGCGAACCCGGCGCCTTGGGTGCTGCCTGTTGCGCGAAGAATTGAGGGCACTCGGAAAAGCCACCGGAAGCGCTGGCCAGGCCGGAGGTCAGGCACAGAGCCAGCGAGAGGAAAAGCTTCTTCATTCGGGAACGGAATCCTTAAAGATCAGGGTGAACACCGCAGGCGTGCGCCGTGCCGGCGTTCATCACAGTTAAGCCCGCGCAAGGCGACCGCATGGACGCGAGGGCAGGCCGTGCGGCGCCCGGACAGTGGCTCGGTCCGGGCCGCGGGCGTCGGGCATTCTGCCAGACCGGGGCGCAATGAGCGAGGGAGATAGCGCAGGGCGTCAATGAGAGGGATCTCATCTCGCACGGCAGCAGCTTTTATAATCGCGCTTTGCATAATCATCAGACGCCCTCACTTCCACGGCGCATATCACCATGCTTAACCGGCTGGAAATGCTTAGGATCTTCTGCGCGGCGGCGGAGTCGGCTTCGTTCAAGGCAGCCGCCACCCGGCTGGGCACGTCCCCGCAAACCGTGACGCGCGCGGTCAAGGACCTTGAGGAAGCCGTGGGCGAACCGCTGTTCCACCGCAATACGCGTCAGATCCGCATCACTGCCGCCGGTGAGCGGCTGGCCGAGCGCGCGCGCTCGGCATTGCTTGATGTGGACAGCTTGTTCGCGCATCCGGCCGGCCGCTCGGACACCGAGCTCAAGGGCACTGTGCGGATTACCGCGCCCAGCACGCTCGGCCGGCTGCACTTGCTGGCGGCGCTGCGGCAGGTGGCGCTGGCGCATCCGGGCATCACGCTCGATATCCGGCTCTCGGACCAGATTGCCGATGTGGTCGACGACGAAATCGATATCGGCCTGCGCCTTGGCATGTTCCGCGACCAGCGGCTGGTCGCGCGCATGACGACGCGGGTGGGCTTCCATGTGGTGGGCACGCCGGAACTGGTGGCGCGCGTGGGCAAGCCGGCCGACCTGGCCGGGCTGGCCGCGCTGCCCACCACCGGCCTGATCGACCGCAGCAGCGGCCGGGCCTGGCCGTGGTATTTCGCCCAGGGCGAGCAGTTCAACCCGCGCTCTCCGGCCTTTCTTACCGACGATCCGGAAACCGAGATGGAGGCGATCCTCTCCGGACTCGCTTACGGCCAGTTGCCCGACTACCTCGCGCACCCCCACCTGCGCTCGGGCCGCCTGGTCAGCGTGCTGGACCGGCATGCACCGGCACCGTGGGGCTTGTATATCTATCGCTCGCGCCGCAGCCCGGTGCCGATGCGCATCCGGCTGGTATTCGACGCGCTGGTGGCCTACTTCACTGGCAGCGCCGCCGTGGCGCCCTGAGCTACCGTTCTCTCGCTCGCCGGCGAGAGGCCGGCGGCAGCTATCCGTGGAGATAATTCCATCCGGTGGAATACTGAAATCAAAACATTTCCATTTTTGTTGATGCCGTCAGCCAACATAATCGTCTCGTCGGCAGGCAAACCGCCTGCGCACGGATACGGAGTGGATGATGAGCACAAATATCGCAGGCAAGGTCGTTGTCATTACTGGCGCCAGCAGTGGACTGGGCGAAGCCACCGCGCGCCACCTGGGCGCCGCCGGCGCCTCGCTGGTGCTGGCCGCGCGGCGCGGCGATCGTCTGGAGACGCTGGCCGCGGAGATCCGCGCCAAGGGCGGCAAGGCCGAGGTGGCGATCGCCGATGTGAGCCGGCGTGCCGATGTCGAAGCCCTGGTGCAGAAGGCGGTCGACAGCTATGGCCGGGTCGATGTCATGATCAACAATGCCGGCCTCATGGCCATCGCCCCCATGAGCGAGACAAAGGTCGAGGAATGGGAGCGCATGATCGACATCAACATCAAGGGCGTGCTGTACGGCATCGCCGCCGCGCTGCCGGTGTTCCAGAAGCAGGGCGCCGGGCACTTCATCAATATTGCCTCGGTCGCGGGCGTAAAGGTGTTCAGCCCGGGCGGCACGGTGTACAGCGGCACCAAGTTCGCGGTGCGCGCCATCTCGGAAGGCTTGCGCCATGAAGCCGGTGGCGCCATCCGCACCACGGTGATCTCGCCGGGCGCGGTGGACTCAGAGCTCAAGCTGGGCAGCAGCCACGCGGAGAGTGCGAAGACGGTGGGCGAGTTCTACCGGCAGGCCATCCCGGCGGACTCGGTGGCACGCGCGATCGCCTACGCGATCGAACAGCCGGCCGACGTGGATATCAACGAAATCGTGTTGCGTCCTGCCGTGCAGGAATTCTGAGCAAGGTGGCAGGCAGCACGCGCTCCCGCGCATCAGGCGGCGCGCGGCGTCGTCTTTCGGGGCCGCATGGCCGATGGCCGCACCTGTTGCAGCGCGCGCAGGCTCTGGATGGCGTCCTCAATGGCCTCGATACCTTGCGTGAGGCGGTCGCGGGCCTGGCCCAGCGCGGTCTGGGTCTCGGCGTCGAAGATGGCAAGGTGATCCAGCGAGTCGACCTCGGCCTGCAACTGGCCGACCAGTCGCCTTAACTGTGCGGTACTGTGTGAAGCGGTGGAGCGGATTGCCATTGCGGTCTCCGGAAAGGCAGGGCGCACATTCGTAAGGTAGAACGTATGCGCGGGAAAGGACAAACACTTTCTCGGCGCATGCATGCGTTTTACGCATTTGGCAACACATCGCAACGGGCAACGCGATGGCATGATCCTTGCCGGCGCAAACACCGAGCCCCGGCCGCACCGTCTCAGAAAATCTGCCGCATGCCAAGCATGACACCGAACCGCGTCGTGCCGGCGGACGCAGTCACGGGGCTGCCGCCCCAGTACTCCGTCTCGCGTCCCGCGGCCCCGCCGCGCGCCCTGACCGCATCGACTTCCAGGAACAGACTGGTTCGCTTGGAGAACGCGTAGTCCGCCACGGCGGCCACGGCATCCGCCGATCCTCCCCCGAGCCACTGGGAGGTGGCCTGGAACTGCGTGGTGACGCCGCCGCCTTGCTGGTAGCGATAGTACGCGGCCGACAGGTGCAAGGCCGGCATGGCCTGATGCCCGAGTCCGGCAAAGTAGATGCCGAAGCGCGCGGCGCCGGCATCCTCGTGGCGGCCCATATGCCCCAGGTAGAGGGTGGTCTTGCCGACGGCGTACGAGCCGCCCGCCGACCAGTTGCGGATGGTGCCGGCCCCGTCCGCCGTGCGCCGCTGGTCGTACGACAGGCCAAGCGCGAGCGGCCCCTTCTGGTACATGGCGCCGCCCCCGAGGGTCTGGCCTTTGCCGGCGCTGCCGGGCTGCTCGCCAAAGCCGTAGTCCAGTTGCACCGTCACCGGCCCCAGCGTGCCCTTGTAGACCACGCTGTTGTTGATGCGGTAGTCCTGGAAGAAGATATCGCCGCCGAGGTACAAGGGGTCCGACCAGAAATTGCCCCAGCCCTGGTCCAGCGGATTGAAGCTCCAGCCCACGTTGTTCAGGGCGTTGTACTGCCGGCCGAAGGTGAGGCTGCCCCAGGCGCCAGCCAGGCCGACATAGGCCTGGCGGCCGAACAGCGCGTTGTACGCGGTCTGGCCGTTGTCGATGCCGAAGCCGTTTTCCAGCAGGAACACCGCCTTGTTGCCGCTACCCAGGTCGTTCTCGCCCTTCAGGCCCCAGCGGCTGCCGCCGATGCCGCTCGCCACCAGTTCCGCCTGGTCGTGATGCAGGCCATCGATATTGCTGGTGTAGCGCACCGCGGTGCTGACCACGCCGTACAGGTTGACGCTGGATTGCGCGTGGCTACCGCCGGCGGCGGGCAGCAGCGCCCCCGCAAGCAGCCAGCGCAGGGCTGTCTTGTGCATTGATGTCTCCTCCGGTCTGTGGGATAGCCAGGTGGGCGGGTGCCGTCCCCGGATTGGCCGCTGCTTACAGGTCGAGCACGATCCGCTGTCCCCTGGCCCGGGAAACGCAGATCATCATGGTCTTCTGTGCGGCCTTTTCGGCGTTGCTCAGGTACTGGTCGCAGTGCTGCGCCTCGCCTTCGAGAATGCGCGTCTCGCAGGTGCCGCACACGCCTTCGCGGCACAGGCAGTCGACGCTTGCCGCGTTCTCGCGCTCGATGGCCTTGAGAATGGTTTCGCCGCTGGCCACCTCCACGGTCCTGCCGGATTTCGCCAGCACTACCGAGAAGGCGCCGCCGCCTTGGGGCGCCGCGGCGAACTGCTCCCAGTGCACGCGCTCCCTGGGAACGCCGTGCGCCGCCGCCGCGTCCTGCACGGCTTCGATCAGCGGCTGCGGCCCGCATACATAGACATGCGCGCCGTCCTGCAGCCTGCCCAGCAGCGTGCCGAGGTCGAGTTTCTGCCCCAGGCTGTCGGCGTAGAAGCGGAAGCGGCCGCTGTCCGGCGCGGCGGCGAGCTCGTCGCGAAAGGCGCCATGCTCCGGGCTGCGAAAGGCGTAGTGCAGCTCGTAGTCCGCGCCGCGCCGCCGCAGTTCGTGCAACTGCGATATGAACGGCGTAATGCCGATGCCGCCGGCGATCAGGACGTGGCGCCGCGCCTCCTCGCGCAAGCCGAACAGGTTGTTCGGCGTGGTGATCGTCAGCGTATCGCCGGCGCGTACCTTGTCATGCAGGAAGGCGGAGCCGCCCTTGGATCGCTCCTCGCGCCGGACACCGATCTGGTAGCAACTGCGGTCCTCGGGCGAGTTCATCAGCGAGTACGCATTGCTGTAGCGCTGGCCGCTGTCTTCCATCTGCACGATCACATGGCCGCCGCCGGAGAAGCCCGGCATGGGGCCGCCTTCCGGAAGCGCCATCGTGAAGCGCTTGATCTGTGGCGTGACGTCTTCGATGCGGGTGACGGTGACGCGCATCGACTGGTAGGGGTTGCCCATGCTGCTTCCTTCTTTCTTCAGGCTTGGTATCACTCTCGTGCGTGGCTTACAGCGCCATGCAGAGGTATTTCTTTTCCAGGTAGTCGTCGATGCCGTAGCGCGAGCCTTCGCGGCCCAGGCCAGACTGCTTCACGCCGCCAAACGGCGAGACTTCGTTGGAGATCATGCCGGTGTTGATGCCGACCATGCCGTACTCGAGCTGTTCGGCGACACGCCAGACGCGGCCGATGTCGCGGCTGTAGAAGTAGGCGGCCAGGCCATAGATGGTGTCGTTCGCCATGCGCACCACATCCTCCTCGCACGAGAAGCGCACGACCGGCGACACCGGCCCGAAGATTTCCTCGTCGAGCACGCGCATGCCGGGCTTGACCCCGGTCAGGACGGTGGGCGCGAAGAACTGCTCGCCGGCGGCGTGCGGCTGGCCGCCGATGCGCAACTGCGCGCCCTTGGCGACGGCGTCGTCGACCAGCTCGCTGACCTTGGCCACCGCCCTGGGCGTGATCAGCGGACCGATCTCGCTGCCGGCGTCGAAGCCGTTGCCCACGCGCAGTTCGGCCACCTTGCTGGTGAACAGGTCGACGAAACGGTCGTACACCGCGTCATGCACGTACAGCCGGTTCACGCACACGCAGGTCTGCCCGGCATTGCGGTACTTCGCCTGCAGGGCGCCTTCGACGGCCGCTTCCACGTCGGCATCGTCGAACACAATGAAGGGTGCATTGCCGCCCAGCTCCAGCGACACTTTCTTGATGGTGCCGGCGCATTGCGCCATCAGCAGGCGGCCCACCGGCGTCGAGCCGGTAAACGACAGCTTGCGCACCAGCGGATGGCTGGTGAACTGCTTGCCGATGGCGACTGCGTCGCCGGTGACGATATTGAGCACGCCCGCCGGAATGCCGGCCCGCAGGGCCAGTTCGGCCAGCGCAAGCGCCGTGAACGGCGTCTCGTTGGCGGGCTTCACCACCATGGTGCAGCCGGCGGCGAGGGCCGGCGCCGCCTTGCGAGTGATCATTGCCGCGGGGAAGTTCCAGGGCGTGATGGCCGTGCAGACGCCGATTGGCTCCTGCACTACCAGCAGCCGCTTGTCCGCCGTGGGCGAGGGGATCACGTCGCCGTAGAGGCGCTTGGCTTCCTCGGCGAACCACTCGATGAACGAGGCGGCATAGCGCACCTCGCCCAGTGCTTCCTGCAGGGGCTTGCCTTGCTCGTGCGTCATCAGCACGGCCAGGTCTTGCTCGTGCTGCAAGATCAGTTCGAACCATTTGCGCAGCAGGCCGGCGCGCTCCTTGGCGGTGCGCTGCTTCCAGGCCGGCAGCGCGGCGTTGGCCGCCTCGATGGCGGCGACGGTTTCCGCCTCGCCCATCCGCGGCACGGTACCGACCTGTTCGCCCAGGGCCGGATCGAACACCGCCACGGTGTCGCCGGAGGCGGCGTCGCACCAGCGGCCATCGATGCAGGCCTGTTGCCGGAACAGCGTGTTGTCGTTGCGTTTCATGCTGGCTCCCTTGGCTCAGACGGGCTGGTATTGCTTGGCCATCTTCTGATGGAAATGCACGATGCCGTGCTCGCTGATGCCGCTGCGCTGCTGGTCGACCATGATGCGGCCCTGGCCGCGATAGCCGCGCGACTTCAGGCCGCGCTGCACGCTCTCCACCAGGCGCAGGTCTTCAGGGCGGAACACGTCCCGGTACCACTCGACGAGCTTCTGCTGCTCCTCGGTCAGTTCCTTGTTCAGGAAGTAGATTTCGTAGTGCTGCAGCGTGACTTCGGCGCTGGCCGGGAACTCGTAGATCACCGTCATGAAGTTGGCGCCGGGCGGCACGTTGAACATCGTGCAAGGCCAGGCCCAGAAGCCGGCGAAGCTCGGGTCCTTGACCGACTCGTCGAGCTTGAACGACTTCTCGGACGACTTGGCATGGCCGAACTGCAGCGACCAGTTCTCGTGCAGCGTGTGCCAGTACTTGTCCACTTGCACCGAGTCCGCGAAGCTGGGATGGGCCGGGCCGCAGTGGTAGCACTCCATGTAGTTGTCAACGATGCTCTTCCAGTTGGCCGGGGTCTCGGTCACGAAGCGCGCGCCCAGGTGCAGGTCGTCGATCACGGGGCAGGCTTCGCGCATGCGGGCCTGCAGGCCCGGCAACTGCGCTTCCACCGTGCCGGCGTCCGGGTTGAGGTTGATAAAGACGAAGCCGGCGTACTCCTCGACCCTGACCGGCACCAGGCTGGATTTGTCCTTGTCGAAGTGGGCGACGTTCTCGCAATTGCGCGCATGGGCCAGCTCGCCGTCGAGCTTGAAGGTCCAGGCGTGGTACGGGCAGGTGATCACGTTCCTGGCGCGGCCGCTGCCCGACAGCAGTTGGTGGCCGCGATGCGGGCACACGTTGTAGAACGCGCGCAGCACGTTGTCGCGGTCGCGCAGCACCACGATGTTCTCGCCGATCACCTCGCGCGTGATGTAGTCATTGGGCTGGGCCAGTTCGCTGCGATGGGCGATGCAGATCCAGCTGTTGGCGAAGACCTTTTCTTTCTCGAACTCGAAGATCGCTTCGTTGGTGTAGTACGACTTGGGCAGGGTCCAGGCGTTTTCGGGGTCGGCGCAAAAGTCTGGAGCGAGCGGAGCAATGTCTTTCATGATCGTTGTCTATGATGGTTAACTGTTAATCTATATTTAACAAATCGGGCAAAAAGGAGACCCATTGCCGGGCCGGCGTTTCAAAGCGTGGCGGCGGCGGACTGGTCGCGCGGGAGGGCTTCGGGTGGCTGGCCGGCGGGCGCAGGGGCGCCGGCGTTGCGCTCGGGCACGAAGCCAGCTTCGATGTCGTGCGCGGGCACCGTACCGAAATCCTGCAGCAGCCAGCGGAACAGGCCGAACAGCTTGATGGCCAGGATCACCAGGAACGGGATCGCGGTCAGCACCACGGCGGTCTTCATGGTGTCCAGCGATGCCTTGGTGAACAGCATGGCCAGGGGCACCAGCGTCAGCAGCACGCACCAGAACACGCGGCTGCCTGGCGCGGGGTCTTCGCCTTCGCGCATATTCCGTGTGGTGGTGGCGGCCACCGCATAGGCCACGGCATCCACGTGCGCCGCCAGGAAGATGATCATGATGAACAGGTAGGCCGCCAGGAACAGCTTGCCGGCAGGCAAGGCCAGCAACAGCATTTCCACCGCGGATTCGCCGCCATGCTCCTTCAGGATGCGCGGCACGTCGATGGCGCCGCTGATGTACTGGTGCATGCTGTAGCTTTCCAGCGCGCCGAAGAAGAACCAGCAACCGACGCTGCCGCCGAGCAACAGCGCGTAAATCACTTCCTTGATCTTGCGGCCCTTCGACACGCGGGCCACGAACATCGCCACGCCCGGCGAGTACGACACCCACCACAGCCAGTAGAACACCGTCCAGCCGCGGCTGAAGGTGCCGTCGCCGGTGGGATCGGTAAACAGGCTCATGTGGATGTAGTTCTGCAGCATCAGGCCCAGGCCGTTGACGACATTGTTCGCAGTGAACAGCGTCGGGCCCACCGCGAGCACCACGGCGGCCAGCAGCAGCGCGCCACAGCACACCATATGGCTAAGGCGCTGCATGCCGCCGTCGATGCCGACATAGGCGCTGAGCGAGAAGATCACGGAGACGCCGACGATCACGATCAACTGCGTGACGAACGTATCGGGCACACCGCTCAGGCCCGACAGGCCGCGCGTGAAGGTGGAGGCTGTCAGGGCGATCGATACCGTCAGTGCGCCAAACATGGTCAGCAGGAAGATCAGGTCCACCGCCCGGCCCACGGGACCGCTGGCCTTGAAGCCGGTCACGGCCTGCACCATCGAGGCCAGGTTCAGGCCCTTGTTTTTGCGCACATGGAAGTGATACGCCATGGCGAGCGAGGGCAGGGCGTAGACCGCCCAGGCGCTCAGGCCCCAGTGGAAGAACGAATAGCTGATGCTGTACTCCAGCGCCTGGCGCGTACCGGTGGCGATGTTCAGGCCCGGCGACTGGTAGTAATAGACCCATTCCATCACGCCCCAGTACATGGTCGACGACCCCATGCCGGCGCAGATGAACATGAAAACCCACGACAGCGTGGCGTATTCCGGCTTGCCTTCGCCCAGGCGCACATTGCCGTACTTGCTGAACGCCAGCGCCAGGCAGGCGATGACGCAGCCGAAAACGAACACCTGGACAAAGGATCCGAACGAGCGCGTGGCCCAGTTGAACAGTTGCGACGCGGTGGCGGCTGCCTGGCTGGGCCACATGGTCATGGCGACCACGGTGGCGGCGACCGCAGCCACGGTGCAGCCTGTCAGGAACAAGTCCCTGCTGCTTTTTGTAGTACTCAATTTAGTCTCCTCCTCCATGCGTCCGTGCGCACGGAATGGTTGGCAGTTGCGGGGCATGGGGCCTTCTCCGGGCTCCTTGATGATTTTTGG
Source organism: Cupriavidus sp. 05L310 (assembly GCF_056398185.1). Classification (NCBI taxonomy): domain Bacteria; kingdom Pseudomonadati; phylum Pseudomonadota; class Betaproteobacteria; order Burkholderiales; family Burkholderiaceae; genus Cupriavidus; species Cupriavidus sp. 05L310. The sequence continues at coordinate 40,548 of NZ_JBFTOX010000054.1, read as the reverse complement.
AAAGTTAACCAATAAGTTACAATAACCATTGGTTAACGAAGCGTAGTCTAAGGAAGAATTCCGGCTTGCACAAGCGGGATTTCGCTTTACCTGTGCGCGCTCCTGAAAAATGCCGGGGTGGGCGTGGAGAACGATGCACTTCGTGCCGTGCCGCGCGTTCGGGACGCGTTGCGGAAGGTGTTCGCGTGTCGGCGGTGTATCCTTTCGGACTCTTAGGATTCGTTACTGGCCTGACCTCGGGTGACCCAGGCTCATGCGGCCGCTACCATGACAGAAAACAGCTTTGCTTTCCGCCTGAAGGAATTGCTCGAGCACAAGAAGCTCACGCTCCAGGCCGTCGCCACCGCGCTGGGGCTGTCGCGCCCCGCCGTCCATAAATGGACGCGCGGCGGCGAGATCGACTATGACAACCTGCGCAAGCTGGCCGCGTTCCTCAACGTCAACTGGATCTGGCTGCGCTACGGCGAAGAGGCCCAGCGCGAGGCCGAGTCGTCCAGCGCCGTGCCGTTGCCGATGACGATGACGGATGTGCGGCGCAAGTACACCGCCGAGATCATGGATAGCGAAGCCCGGATGAAGCTGGCGCAGGAGGCCGCGCGCATCGTGACCTGGGAGTGGAACCTCATCACCGATGCCGTCACCTATTCGCCGAACGTGGAAAGCGTGTACGGCTGGCCGATCGCCAGCAATGCCGACTTCTGGAAGCGCGCGCACCCCGACGATATCCCGATGATGGAGCGGATCTACGAGGACTCGCTGCGCACCGGCGAGCCGCACGAGTTCGATTTCCGCATCCTGCCGCCGGATGGCGGCATCCGCTGGATTTCCTCGCGCGCGACGCCGATCCGCGATGTCGAAGGCCGCCTGGTCAAGATGGTCGGCATCAGCATGGACAACACCGCGCGCAAGAAGGTGGAGCAGTCGCTGCGCGATCAGCAGGCGCGCTTTCGCGCGGTCTTCGAGCTTGCCTCCGAAGGCATGGCGCTGATCGGGATCGGCTGGCAATGGGAGTCGGTCAACGCGGCGCTGACCGGCATGCTCGGCTATGCGGAGGCGGAGCTGGCGGATATCACCTTGCCAGATCTGCTGGCGGGCGATGGCGAAGCGCTGCAGGCCCTGCTGACGGGTAGCGAGGAGCGTTGCGCGTTCGAAGCCCGCCTTGTGCGCAAGGACGGGCGGCAGTTGCCGGTCAGCATCCGGGCCGCGCTATGCCGCGACGAAGAGTCCGGGCAGCCGACGCACGTGATCGTGGCCGTCCAGGCGACCGGCAAGGCGACGGGCAAGGCGACGGGCAAGGCGACCGGCAAGGTGAAATAGCGCCGCGCCCCGCGGCGCGAGGCACGGCCAGAGCGCTTCAGGCGGCGAGGGCTTGCGCATCGGCCTGGCGCACCAGCGCGGCGATCGCCTCGCCCACGTCCCCGGTATGCGCGTCGCCGCCCAGGTCAGGTGTGCGCGGGCCCCGCGCCAGCACGGTCTCGATGGCGCGCACGATGGCGTCGTGCGCCTCGCGGCAGCGCGCGCTGCCGGCTTCATCCATGCCTTCGGCGCCGCCGAGGAACTCCAGCATCAACGCACCGGACCAGATCATGGCGATCGGGTTGGCGATGGCCTTGCCGTAGATGTCGGGGGCGGAGCCATGCACCGGCTCGAACAGCGACGGGAACTTGCGGTCCGGGTTGAGGTTGGCGGAGGGCGCCAGACCAATGGTGCCGGCGCAGGCGGGGCCCAGGTCGGAAAGGATGTCGCCGAACAGGTTGGAGGCCACCACCACGTCGAAGCGGTTGGGCTGGAGCACAAAGCGTGCGGTGAGGATGTCGATGTGCTGGCGGTCCACCGTCACGTCGGGATAGTGCTGCGCCATCGCGTCGGTGCGCTCGTCCCAGTACGGCATACTGACCGCAATGCCGTTGGACTTGGTGGCCACGGTGAGGTGCCGGCGCGCGCGCGAGTTGGCCAGTTCGAAGGCATAGCGCAGCACGCGGTCGGTGCCGACTCGGCTGAATACGGATTCCTGCAGCACCACCTCGCGCTCGGTGCCCTCGAACATGCGGCCGCCCAGCGAGGTGTACTCGCCCTCGGTGTTCTCGCGCACCACGAAGAAGTCGATATCGCCCGGCTTGCGGTTTGCCAGCGGGCAGGGCACGCCCTCGAACAGCCGCACCGGGCGCAGGTTCACGTACTGGTCGAAGTCGCGGCGGAACTTCAGCAGCGAACCCCACAGCGAGACGTGGTCGGGCACCTTGGCGGGCCAGCCCACGGCGCCGAAATAGATCGCATCGAACCCTTCCAACTGCTCGCGCCAGTCGGCGGGCATCATGGCGCCGGTCCGCAGGTAGTAGTCGCAATGCGCCCAGTCGAAGCGCACGAATTCCAGGCCCAGCGAAAAGCGCTCGGCGGCGGCTTCGAGTACGCGCAGGCCCTCGGGCATGACTTCATTGCCGATGCCGTCGCCAGGGATGACGGCAATGCGGAAGGGTGCGGGGGAGGTGGTTGTCATGGCGGATGGTTCACAGTCTGGATTGGGATGGCCCATGGTAAGGAATTCCCGTCGGAATATAATCGGCCAATCCGTGAACCGATAAAACACACTTCGTGAAGAATGACCTGCTCAACGAGGACCTGCGCGTCTTCATCGAAGTCGCCCGCAAGTCGAGTTTCTCCGCCGCCGCGGAGGCGCTTGGCGTGTCGCCGGCCTATATCAGCAAGCGCATCCATATGCTGGAAGCTGCGCTTGCGGTCAAGCTGTTCCACCGCACCACCCGCCGCGTGGTGGTGAGCGAGGAGGGCGAGCGGGTCTACGCGCTGGCGCAGCGGATCCTGGACGATATCGATCATCTCTACGAGGAAGTCTCCAGCACGCGCCGCAACCCGCGCGGCCTGCTGCGGGTTTGCTCCAGCTTTGGCTTCGGGCGCCGGGTGGTGGCGCCGGCCATCTCGGAACTGTCCACCCTGTACCCCGCGCTCCAGGTGCGCTTCGAAGTGTTCGACCGGCTCGTTGACGTGGCGACCGAAGGCTTCGATCTCGACATCCGCGTGGGCGATGAGATCGCGCCGCACCATATCGCGCGCCGGCTGGGCGACAACCGCCGCGTGCTGTGCGCGTCGCCCGCCTACCTGGCACGCCGCGGCCGGCCGCGCACGCTGGCCGACCTGGCCAGCCACGACTGCCTGGTGATCAAGGAGCGCGACCATCCCTTTGGCGTGTGGAAGCTGCGTAACGGCAACGCGGAGCACACCGTCAAGGTCACCGGGCCGCTGTCCTCCAATAACGGCGAGGTCGTGGTGCGCTGGGCGATGGATGGACGCGGCATCGTGCTGCGTTCACTGTGGGATGTGGGCCCGATGCTGGCCAGCGGCGAACTGGAGCAGATCCTGCCGGAGTGCGGTCAGGACGCGAATATCTGGGCGGTGTACCCGTCGCGCCTGACCAGTTCGGCCAAGATTCGCGTTTGCGTGGAATTCTTCGAGACGTTCTTTCGCGAGCGGGCCGCCTCGCATGGAGCCATGCGAGGCTGATACCGGCTTAGTCCGCGTGAATATTCGCCGCCTGCGCGATCTTGCGCAGGCGCGCGATCTCGCTGGTGACGCGCGCGCGGTACTCGGCGGCGCTGCCGTACTCCGGCTCGAATCCGTTCGCGGTCATGCTTTGCTGCAGCGCCGGATCTTTCATCATGCTGGCGATGGCGGTCTCCAGCGTCTGGCGTACCGGGACGGGAATCCCCTTGGGCGCGACGATGGCGAACCAGGTGCTGAGCGACACGCCGGGAAAACCGCTTTCGATCGCGGTTGGCACCTGGGGCAGCAGCATCGAGCGCGTGGTGCTGGTGACGGCGATCGCCTTGACCTTGCCGCCCTTGATCTGCGGGGCCGCCGCCACCACGGTATCGACCGACAGCGGGATCTGGTTGCCGATCAGGTCGGCCATGGCCGGTGCGCTGCCCTTGTAAGGCACGTGCAGCAAGCCCATGCCGGTGGCCGCGTTGATCATCTCGCCGGCAAAGTGCGCGGTGGTGCCGGCACCATAGGAACCGTACGACATGCCGCCCGGCGTGGCCTTGGCCACGGTTACCAGTTGCTTGAGCGTATCCGCCTTGACCGCGGGGTTGGCCAGCAGCACCAGCGCGGTCGAGCCCACCATGCCAAGCGGCTCGAAACTCATTAGCGAATCGTAGGGCAGGCGCGAGTAGGTGACCGGGTTGACGGTGAACGTGGTGGCCGCGCTGAGCAGCAGGGTATAGCCATCCGGCGCGGATTTCGCCACGTAGTCCGCGCCGACGATGGTGCCGGCACCGGCCTTGTTCTCGACCACCACGGACTGCTGCAGGACTTCGCCGAGCTTGCGCGCCACCAGGCGGGCGAGCACGTCGGTGGAGCCACCGGGCGGGAACGGCACCACCAGCTTGACCGGTTTGTCCGGGTACGGCGCGGCCAGCGCCGGCCAGGCGGCAGCCAGGGCCGCGCAGGCCGCCACAACCAGCGCGAAGCCCCGGGCCACGCTGCCGGTGCCATTCAGGGTCCATCTCGTCATGCGCGTTGCAAACATCTGTGTTTCCCCTTGGTGTTGCGATCAATGTGGTCGATGGGATCGAATGGCCGCCGCCAGCCATGGCCCCTTACAAAGCCGGCCGGATGCGCCCGGCCGGATTGGCCTGCTCGAACAATTGCGCGAATGCCAGCAGCGCGCGTTCGCCGCGATACTTGCCGACGACCTGCAGGCCCACCGGCAAGCCGTCTTCCGTGAAGCCGCAAGGCACCGAGATGGCGGGATGCCCGGTGATGGTGATGCGGTAGCAGGAACGCATCCAGCCAATATAGCTCGGCATGGCCACGCCATCGATGCTTTGCGGGTATTCGGTTTCGACCGCGAACGGCAGGACCTGCGACACCGGCGCAATCAGGAAGTCGTAGCGTTCCAGCAGCGCCTGCATGCGCGCGAACATGCGGCTGTGCGCACGCTCGGCTTCGGCTATCGCAGCGCCGTCCTGGGTCAGTCCCAGGTCGATATTCCAGCGCACGGTGTCCTTCATCAGTTCGCCGTGCTCGGCCCGCGCGGGGCCGTAGTTGGTCGCGAACGCCAGCGCCCGCAGCACCTCGAAGGCATGGTCCGCGCCGCTGAAGTCCGGCTCGGCTTCATCCACCGTGCAGCCCAGCGCCTGGCAGTGACGAATGCCATCCTGCAGGATGCGGCTCACCGCCGGCTCGAACGGCAGCCCGCCCAGCGTCGGGCTGACGGCGATGCGCAGGCCCTTGCCATCGAGGCGGGGCGGCGCGGCGAATTCCGCCGCGCCGTTGGCCATGGCCAGCGGGTCGGCGGAATGGTCGCCTGCCAGCACGCTGAACATCAGCGCCACGTCGGCCACCGAGCGGCCCATCGGTCCACCCACCGTGAGCGTGTTGAACGCATGGCTGGCCGGCGTCATCGGCACCCTGCCGATCGAAGGCCGCAAGCCCACCACATTGCAAAAGCTGGCCGGGTTGCGCAGCGAGCCGCCCATGTCGGAGCCATCGGCCAGCACGACCATGCCCGCGGCCAGCGCGGCGGCGCTGCCGCCACTGCTGCCGCCGGCGGAGACGTCGTGCCGGTAAGGGTTGCGGGTGGCGCCGAATACAGCGTTGAAGGTGTGCGAGCCGGCGCCGAACTCCGGCAGGTTGGTCTTGCCCAGCATGATGGCGCCCGCTGCGCGTTGGCGAGCCACCACGGCGCTGTCCTGGACCGGCACGAAGTCCCGGTACACGGCGGACCCGAAGGTAGTGCGCACCCCGGCGCTGAGGAACGAATCCTTGTGCGCCACCGGCAGGCCGAACAGCGGGCCGGGCGCGGCGCCGCGCGCCAGCGCCGTGTCGGCCGCATCGGCGGCGGCCAGCGCCTGCTCGAAGGTGGTGGTGACGATGGCGTTGATGGCGGGGTTGACGCGTTCGGTGCGCGCAATGTGCGCGCTGACGGCTTCGCGCACGCCCAGTTCGCGGCTGCGGATGGCGGCGGCCATCTCCACGGCGCCGAGGTAGCAGATGTCTTCCATGAGGTCCTGGTCTCCTTCGTTGGCTTGTGGTGCTCTCTCTCGACCCGCCGCGACGCATCAAGCTGTGGTCCGGAAGGCAGAGCGAGGCAGGGGCATGGCATAACGATAATGGCAGCCGTCCCTGCGTTGGCGTGGGCCGTGTCGCAATGCCAACAGCGTTCCCGGCGCTCGCGGGCGGCTTCGCGCACACCTATGGCGTGGCGCGGCGCATTATCCGCACCGCCGAGGTGCCGTTTGCGCGAGAAGGTGCCGCAGCGGCGGCAATGGGCGGCATTTCGGCACCATCGGCGCCCGGGGCGGACAGAAAGCTGCTTTCTAAAATCGGCAAGGCAAATACCGCGCGGGCTTATCATTGCGCAAAGGCCGACGCACCCGCTGGCGGTGGCAGCGGCCTGTCTTCCCCACCAGCGAAACAGCAACCATGAAGCTCACGTCGATCCACGCCGTTCCTCTCGCCTATTTCCTGGAAGTAGCGGAGCGCGGCTCGCTCAGCGCGGCGTCGGCCTCGCTGCATGTGGCGGTATCGGCGATCAGCAGGCAGGTGGCGCGGCTCGAGGCCGAACTGGGCGCGCCGCTGTTCGAGCGCGAGCCGCGCGGCATGCGGCTGACCGAGGCCGGCCTCGTGGTGCAGCAATACGGGCGCCGCGCCTTCCTGGATGCGCAGACCTTGCAGGCTGACCTGCAGGGTCTGCTCAGCGTGGCGCACAGCACGGTCAGGCTGGCCTGCACCGACGGCTTTGCGCGCGACTACATGCCGTACGCAATGGCCTTGTTCCAGCGCCGCTATCCCGGTGTGAGCTTCTCTCTGGAAGTGTGCGCCCCTGCCGCCGCCACGCGCATGGTGCGCGAAGGCCTGGCCGATCTGGCCCTGACGTTTGCCATCGCGGCGCAGGAGGGCATCGAGGTAGTGTATTCGGAGGCTGCGCCGGTCTATGCCTATGTGGCGCGCAAGCATCCGCTCGCGGCGCTCAAGCGCGCCAGCCTGAAGGAGGTGGTGGCATACCCGCTGGCGCTGCCCAGCGAGACCAATACCATCCGCCAGCTATTCGACCTGGCCTGCGGGCTGGAAGGCCTGCGCCCGCGCATATTGCTCAGCAGCAATTCGCTGAGCGCGCTGGTGGGTTATCAGGCGTACGCGGATGCGGTGTACCTGACCGGGTCCCTGGCGGTGCGCAACAACCTGCGCGCGGAGCGCCGCGTACTGGTGCCGATCGCCAGCCGGGCCATGCAGCAGCGCGCCCTGCAGATCCAGACCATGGCGGGGCGCCACTTGCCGCCGGCGGTGCGCGCCTTTGCCGAATGGCTGGAGGAGGACATCGCCGGGCGGCGCCGTGCCGTGCCGGGCCTTCCCGCGCGCCGGCGTGCCGGCGTATCGGGGGCCGCTTCGGCATGATCCGGCACTGGCCCGGTGAGCGCTGCAACAATCCCTTGTCAGCGCGTAACCGCGCTTGGGCTTTGCGTTGCCCGCTGCCTATGATGGAGGGGTGTATCGCGCGCACCGGACTGGCCGGCGTGCACGATCGTCTGCGGCCATCGGGCCAAGGAGAGCGGACATGTCAAACCACACCTACAAGCTGGTCGAGATCGTTGGCTCATCGCCGGACGGTTGCGATGCGGCGATCCGTAGTGCCATCGACAAGGCGAGCGAAACCATCAAGAACATCGACTGGTTCGAAGTGGTAGAGACGCGCGGCCACATTGCCGATGGCAAGGTCGCGCACTTCCAGGTCACGCTGAAGATCGGCTTTCGCGTGAGCTGAGCCGCGCGGCGGCGTCCGCGTGGCTGAACAGCCGGTTAAGCACCGCGTCGGGCGCGTCACGCAGGAAGTCGAGCATCTTTTCGACAAAGGGCGCAGTGGCGGTGCGCGGCACCTCTCGCACCCAGCGGATGGCCTCGTGCTCCTGGCCGCACAGCGCCAGCGCGCGCGCATAGTTGAACTGGCCACGGAAGTCGCCGCCCTCGGCCGCGCGGCGATAGTAGTCCATCGCCATGGCCGCGTCGCGTTCGACTTCCCAGCCGTCTTCGTAGAAGCCGCCCACGATGTTGAGCGACTTCGCATGTCCCATGCCGGCGGCCCGCCGGTACCAGTCCAGCGCTTCGGTCCGGCTGGCGGCTATGCCGCGGCCGAGCACCAGCGCGGTGGCCAGGTTGTACATGCCCCAGTCGGAGCCGCGTTGCGCGGCCAGTGTGTACCACTGCGCCGCTGCGTTGTCGTCTTGCGTGGTGCCCCAGCCGTTTTCATAGCAACGGCCAGCCATGTTCGCGGCGCCGGCATGGCCCGCGTGCGCGGCGTGCTTGAACCAGGCGAAGGCGCGCGCATCGTCGCGGTCAAGCCCGTGGCCGGCGAGGAACCACTGGCCCAGGATCATCTGCGCATCGAGGTTGCCCTGCACGGCCGCACCGCCCAGCCAGGGCAGCGCGAGGCGCGGGGGCTCGCGCAGCTTGTCCGCCAGCCCGGCGGCGCCGAGCTGGTCGAGTTCGCCTGGGGAGGCGATGCGGAAGGGGAGTGTGTGCAGTGTGTCCATGCGGGGCGGATAAAGTAAAAACGGCACACCGCGCCGCGAGGGTGGTGTGCCGTGTGCCGGCGCCGCGGTGTTTGCCGGGCGCTTGCGGCCGCTTAATAGCGCACGTTCAGGCTCAGGATGCCCTGGCGTCCGGGAGCGATCGACGCATAGTGGCTGGCGTAAGCCTGGTTGTAATAGACCTTGTCGGCCAGGTTCATCACATTGAGTTGCAGCGCCACGTTCTTGTTGATGCGATACGAAGCCATCGCATCGAAGCGCCAGTAGGAGGGCACCCACTTGTTGCTGGCTTCGCTGCCCCACACCTTGGACACATAGTAGGCACCGCCGCCCACCGTGAAGTTGGGGAACAGTTGATAGGTGCTCCACAGGCTGAAGCTGTCCGCAGGCGTATTGGGGAAGGACTGGCCGTTGGTGGCGCCAAAGGCCGAACCGGCCCCGCCGTTGTTGCGCAGTTCGCTCTTCAGGTGGGTATAGCCGCCGAACACAGCCCATTTGTCGGTGACGTTGCCGGAAAAGCCCAGTTCCACGCCATCAACGCGCTTGTCGCCGGCCATGGCAGCAGTGCCATCCTGCATCGTGATGCGGGCGTTGGTGGTTTCCACCCGGAAGATCGCCGCGGTCAGCGCCAGGCGCTTGCGCAGCACGTCCCACTTGGTGCCGATTTCGAAGGCGCGGTTCTTTTCGGGGGCAAGGTTGGAACCGGGATTGCGGCCATTGCGATCCGGTGCCAGCGCGTTGCCGTCGCTGCCCTGGGCCAGGAAGGAGCCGGCCGGCGTCGACGAGGTGCCGTAGGAGATATAGAAGCTGGCGTTCTCCACCGGCTTGTAGACCACGCCCAACTGGTAGTTGAAGAGGTTGTCGTCGCGTGCATACTCGGCGCGGGTGCCGTTGGCGGCGCGGGCTGCCTGGAACTCGGTGCTGTAGTGGTCGAAGCGCACGCCGGCATTGACCAGCCACTGCTTGTTCAGCTCGATCGAGTCGAAGGCGTAGACCGAGCTGGTGTTGGTCTTCGAGTTGGTCGGGTTGTTCACGCGGCTGATCGCGCCGGCCCAGGGATCGCTCGGGTTCGGGCTATACAGCGTGGTGCAGTTGTAGCCGCCGGCCGCGCCCGGGCCCTTCGGGCAGCGGTTGTTGCCCGTGTCCACGTTGTAAGTGTCGTTCTGGCTTTTTTCCTGCGCGAACTCCACGCCGAAGGCGTACTTGTGCTTGATCGAACCGGTGGCGAACTCGCCGGACAGGTCCGTCTGGTTGGCGATGGTATTGGCGGTGGAGATGCGCGTATTGGCGCGGCGCCAGATCATGTCGTAGTACAGGTTGCCCTGGCTGTCGTCAGGCTGGGTCCAGATGTAGTCCTGCGTCGTGCGTGCGATACGGGTCTGGTTGCGGAATTTGAGCGCCGGGCTGAAATCGTGCTCGAAGCGGATCGTGCCCATATCCGCGTTGTCCTTGCGGAAATCGCGGTCCGCCAGGCCGTAGTAGGTGTTGCGCGGCACGTTTACCGGCGAGCCGTCGCCGGCCACGCGCGTGCGCGGGCGGCCGTCGGTGCGGGCGTTGAAGGTGGGGTTGTTATAGGGGATGCCGGTGTCTGGCGTGTCATCAGACTGCATGTGGTAGTAGGACAGCGTCAGGCGCGTGTCGGTACCCAGGCCAAACGCCACGGACGGTGCAATGCCCAAGCGATTCTGGTGGGTGGTATCGCGCCCGGCGACACCGGCATCGTAAGCCATGGCATTCAAACGGAAGGCCGCATGTTCGGCGAACTTCCAGTTGCCGTCGACGGTGGCGCGCTTGTACTCCGCATTGCCGACGCCGATGTTGCCTTCGGCGAAGCTGGTCAGCTTGGGCGCCTTGCTGACGATATTGATGCTGCCGCCGGCCGAGCCGCGGCCGTCATAGGCGCCAGCCGGGCCCTTGGTGACCTCGACAGACTCGACATTGAACAATTCACGGCTCTGCGAACCGATGTCGCGGAAGCCATCCAGGAAGGTGCTGGCCTGCGCGTCATAGCCACGGATAAAAGGCCGGTCGCCAACCGGGTTGCCGCCTTCGCCGGCGCCAAAGGAAATGCCGGGTACCGTGCGCAGCACGTCGCTCAGGCTGGTCGAAGCGGTGCTCTGGATCACTTCCTGCGGAATGACCGTGATCGACTTGGGCGTGTCGAGCAGGGCGCCGGGCGTCTTGATTGACGAAGCGGTATCCGCCTTGAAGCCGCTTTCCGATGCGCCGTTGACGGTTACCGCCGGCAATTCGACCGCTGCCAGTTTGGTATCAGCGGATTGGGCAGCCACCGGAGCGGCTGCCACGGCCATGCCTACCGCACCGGAGAGGCGCGGGATGACGTTGTGTTTTTTGTTCTTCCTGATAACGACAGCGGTTTGCACAAAAATCCCCGATTGCTTGAATAATGTTGCGAATGAGAGGGATTATCATTTGTGTTTATATGTCCGTCAAGACATACATATGAAACGTCTGTAGCGAAAACGTTACATTTTGGCTTGGCGACAGGTGCTGCCTGCCATGGCCTACCCGCGCGGGTGGCCATGGCTCTTCGTGTTAACCGGCGTTCAATAGCGCAGGTTCACGTTGAGAATCGCAGTGCGCCCGGGGGCAATCGAGGCGTAGTGCGCCGGATAGGCCTGGTTGTAGTACACCTTGTCGGCCAGGTTCATCACGTTGAGCTGCATCGACACGTTCTTGTTCAACTGGTAGGCGGCCATGGCGTCGAAGCGCCAGTAGGCCGGCACCCAATTGTTGCGGGCCTGGCTGCCCCACACCTTGGATACGTAGTAAGCGCCGCCGCCCAGGGTGAGGTTGGGGAATAGCTGGTAGGTACTCCACAGGCTGAAGCTGTCCGATGGCGTGTTGGGGAAGGCGTGGCCATCGCTCGCGCCGAAGTCGGCGCCGGATCCGCCGTTGTTGCGCAGTTCGCTCTTCAGGTGGGTGTAGCCGCCGAAGACCGCCCACTGGTCGGTGACGTTGCCGGAAAAGCCAAGTTCGACGCCGTCCACACGCTTGTTACCGGCCATGGCCGCGAGGCCGTCTTCCAGGGTGATGCGCGCGTTGGTGGTTTCCACCCGGAAGATGGCGGCGGTTAGTGCCAGGCGCTTGTGCAGTACATCCCACTTGGTGCCGAGTTCAAAACTGCGATTTTTCTCGGGTGACAGCGCGCTGCCTGCCTTGGTCGGCGCCAGCCCGCTCGGCTCGCTGCCTTGCCCGACCACGGCACCTGCGGGGGTGGACGAGGTACCGTAGGACGCGTAGATGCTGGCGTTTTCCACCGGTTTATAGACCACGCCGAACTGGTAGTTGAAGAGATTGTCGTCTCGCGCATACGTACTGCGCTGGCCGGCGCCGCTGCTGGCTCGGGAGGTCTGAACCTCGCCGCGGTAGCGGTCCAGGCGTAGTCCGGCATTCACCAGCCATTGCTTGTTGAGCTCGATCGAGTCGAAGGCGTAGACCGATGCGGTGGTGGCCTTGTGGTTGGTCGGGTTGTAGGTGCGGGTGATCCGGCCGTTCCACGGGTCGTTCGGGTTCGGGCTGTACAAGGTGGTGCAGTTGTAGCCACTGGCCGCGCCCGGACCACTTGGGCATCGTTTGTTGCCTGTGGCTACGTCGTAGCTATCGTTTTCGCTTTTGTCCTGGGAGAACTCCACGCCGAAGGCGTACTTGTGCTTGAGGGTGCCAGTGAGGATCTCGCCAGACAGGTCGGTCTGGTTGGCCAGCGTATTGGATATGCCGTGGCGCTGGTTGGTCCGGCGCCAGACCATGTCGTAATAGATATTGCCATCGAAGCTGCCGTCGGGCCGCGTCCAGAGATAGTCCTGCATGGTGCGGGCGATGCGCGTCTGGTTGCGGAACTTGAGCGCGGGGCTGAAATCGTGTTCGAAGCGGATCGTGCCGACGTCCGCACTGTCCTTGCGGAAGTCGCGGTCGACCAGGCCGTAGTAAGTGTTGCGCGGCACCTTGAGCGGCGAACCGTCGCCGGCCAGCCGCGTGCGCGGGCGGCCATCGGTGCGCGGGACAAAGTTCGGATTGTTGTAGGGCATGCCGGTGTCGGGCAGCCCGTCCGATTCCATGTGGTAGTAGGACAGCGTCAGCCGCGTATCGGTGCCAAGGCCGAAAGCCACCGAAGGGGCAAAGCCCCAGCGCTCCTGGTGCGTGGCGTCGCGGCCGGGCACGCCGGCATCGTGATACATGGCGTTCATGCGCACGGCCGTGCGTTCGCCGAACTGCCAGTTGGCGTCGGCGGTGGCGCGCTTGTAACTGGCGTTGCCAACGCCGAAGTTGCCTTCGGCGAAGTTGCCGAGCCTGGGCGCCTTGCTGACGATGTTGATGCTGCCGCCGGCCGAGCCGCGTCCGTCGTAAGCACCGGCGGGGCCCTTGGTGACTTCCACCGATTCGATATTGAACATTTCGCGCGACTGCGCACCGATGTCGCGGAAGCCATCCAGGAAGGTGCTGGCCTGCGCATCGTAGCCGCGGATGAACGGCCGGTCGCCGACCGGGTTGCCGCCCTCGCCGGCGCCGAAGGCGATACCGGGAACGGAGCGCAATACCTCGCTGAGGCTGGTCGACGCCGTACTCTGGATCAGTTCGTGCGGGATGACGGTGATGGACTTGGGGATGTCGAGCAGAGGTCCGGGCGTCTTGATCGACGAGGTGCCGTCAGCCTTGAACTCGCTGTGCTGCGAGCCGCTGACGGTGACAGGCGGCAACTCAACCGCTGCCACTTTCAGGTCCCCGCCTGCCTGGGCGGCCACCGGCGCGGCCGCGATGGCGGCGCCAACCGCGCCCGTGAGGCGCGGGATCGCGTGCTTCTTTCTTCTGGTCCTGATAACTAGGGCGCTTTGCATGATTCTCCGTCGGCTGCGGTGGATTGAATAAGAATAAGTGTCATTCGTATTCAATCCGCGAAGCGTCGGAAAAATCTGCAATGCGTTGGGAAATTTCCCAAATGCGTGTTCTGATAGAACCGGCAGCGGCAGGCCGCGCTCAAACGCGGTCCGCCGCCAGGGTACCGTCCGCTGGCGCCTCAGAAGGTCCTCTTGCCGCCCTGGTAAGCGCTCACGATGCGGTTCATTTCCGCCACCAGCGCGGCGGGCTCACCGTGCAGGGTGCGCGCGATGCCTTGCATATAGCCGAGCAGTTCCTGCCTGGCGGCTTCGGCGAAGTCCATGGTCACCGCCTGGTCCTCGTACAGCAGCACGTAGGAGCGGGCGAAGCCGTAGAGCAGGAAGTAGGCAGCAGCGTGCGCCGGATCCGTGTCGATCAGTTCGCGCGTGGCGTTCTTCACCGTCACGAAGGCGTCGGTGCCAGGGAGCGAGTCCTGGAATTGCTGGAGGGTGGTTTCAAGCGTCATGGCGCAATGTGGGCTAGTGAAAACTGGGTCGGATACAAGGTGAGGGGACGCGCCGGCGATGGATCCGCGTGTCCGCTCATACGCTGTTCAGCATGCGCCGCAGCAGCGCGGCACCATCGCGTCCCTTATAGGCGCGCTGCCACAGGTCATTGACCATGGCGGTGTAGAGCCGTACCGCCTCGGGCGCGGCCGTCACCGTGGCGATGCCGGTGGAGACATTGGGAAACTCTCCGAAACGGAACGGGCTGGTTGCCACGTAGGCCTTGCCCGGCCGCTCGAAGACCTGGAAGGTGACATTGGGCATGCTGCCGTCGACAATGCCGATCTGCAGGCCGATCGGCTGCGCGTCGAGCAGCTCGATCACGCGTTCGATCTCGCGCCGGGCAGCCAGCGAGCGTTCCATGCGCACCGCCGGCGGCAGGTCCAGGCGCCCCACCAGCCCGAAATGCACGAAGCGCTCGAGCGAGCGCAGGTCGATCAGGCTGGTAATGGGCGGCACGCTGCGCGCGAACGATTGCTTGCGTTCCTCCAGCAGGGCCAGCAAGGCATCGATGGTCGCCGCCGGCGCCGGCTGCGGGCTCTCGGCCAGCATCTGCCGCAGATGGCCGGCGTAGTGGGGCGATGTCAGCAGGTAGGAAACCGGTTCGAAATGGGCAAGGATGCGGGTCGCGCCATGTTCGAGCTGGCGCATGCGCTCGATATAGGCCACCGCCGAGTGGTAGTACTCGGACTCGACCCCAAGCATCGACGCCAGCGAAGTGCCAAGCAGCCGCGCCAGCCGGCCGAGCGTCTCGATCTTGACAATGTCGCCCTTTTCCATGCGGTAGATCGCTGCGCGCGACACGCCGAGCTGCTCCGCAATGGCCTCCGCCCGCATCTCCGCCCCCAGCCGATAGGCGCGCAGCCGATTGCCGATCTCGACGAAATCAACGGGTGGGCCTGCGGCAAGGAGAGCGTCCATCTTGTGAAAATCTCAAAAATAAGACAGGGCCTATCCTAGCACGGTCCGCCGTCGCATGGGGAGAGATGTATCGAGCCAGGAAGCAACGCTGTCGGGCTTTCCCTTGCTGCAGGCCTGGCTGGTCAGGGCAACGCGGCGACGACGCCGATGCGCCCGCGAGTGCTCGGGCGTTGTGAATCAATGTGCATTTCTGGTGGGTAAGAGGGGACAATCTCCATTCATCTGTCATCGTAAATGAGACTTGGCTAGATTTTTGGATGGCATGTATATTGCGGACCGCACGCCGGGATGGTAATCCGCCGATCCTTCGCATCACGCAAGACACACAAACTACACAAGACACAGAGATAGGAGCGCCCCTGGCGCAGAAAAGGAATCCGATGAAGAAGGCCCTTGCCACGGCGCTGTGCGCCGCCGTTACGCTCACTCTTGCCGTTGCCGCCGCGCCCGCCGGTGCCGCTGGCTATCCGGAACGCCCGGTCACCATCGTCGTGCCCTACGCCGCCGGCGGCAGCAACGACATGGTGGCGCGCGTGCTGAGCCAGCGTCTTGCCCAGGATCTCGGGGTTTCGGTGGTCGTGGACAACGCGCCGGGCGCCAGCGGCACCATCGGTGCCATCAAGACCATCAACGCCCCGGCCGACGGCTATACCTTGCTGCTGGGCTCCAACAGTGAAATCTCGATCGCCAGGCTGACCAACCCGAAGATCAAGTACGACGGCCAGCGCGATCTGGTGCCGCTGCGCATGGTCGGCTCGCAGCCCATGGTGCTGGTGTCCGGCGCGCAATCGGGCATTCGTGGCGTGGATGGCTTCCTGGCGCTGGCCAAGAGCAGGAAGGCGGTGAACTATGGCACCTCGGGCATCGGCACGCCGCTGCATCTGTCGGGCGAACTGATCCGCGGCGCCAGCACGGTGGATATGACCCACGTCCCCTACAAAGGTGGCGCGCCGGCGATCGCCGACCTGATGGCCAACCAGATCGAGTTGGGCGTGCTGGTGCTGTCGACGGCGCTGCCGCAGATCAAGTCAGGCAAGCTGCAGGCGATCGGCGTGACTTCGGCCACGCGTTCGCATGCCGCGCCCAATATCCCCGCGCTGGCGGAGAACAAAGCGCTGGCTGGTGTCGATATGCGTTTGTGGTTCGGGTTGTTCGCGCCGGCCAATACGCCCAAGGCGGTGACCGACAAGCTGGCCGACGCGCTCGCCCGCGCGATCAATGCGCCGGAGGTCAGGAACAAGCTGTCCGAGGCTGGCGTGGACGTCGATGCAAAGGACGCGGTCGCCTTCCGTGGGTTTATCGCCAAGGAAACCGAGGCTTACCGCAAGATCGTCAGCGAAGCGAATATCCAGGAGTAAGCATGCCGATGCCCGGGCTCTCCGGGCATCGTGCCTGCATCCTTACAGGATGCGGATCTGCTTGACCTTGAACTTCGAGTCGCCGAAGAGTTCCTTGTCGTATTCGCCCAGCAGTTCCACCTGGGTGGACGCATCCACCGGCTGGCCGGCCGGCCACAGCTT
This sequence comes from Cupriavidus sp. 05L310, assembly GCF_056398185.1. Taxonomy (NCBI): domain Bacteria; kingdom Pseudomonadati; phylum Pseudomonadota; class Betaproteobacteria; order Burkholderiales; family Burkholderiaceae; genus Cupriavidus; species Cupriavidus sp. 05L310. Next base: position 24,162 of record NZ_JBFTOX010000054.1, on the reverse strand, counting down.
CTTGTCGATCTTGATCCGGATCTGCCCGGTGCCGTCGTCGAACTGGTAGAGCTCGTGGCCGACGTTGTTGACGATTTTCCCGCGCAGCACGGCGTGCTGGTCGTCCTTGCCTTGCTCCGCCAGGGCCTTGACGGTAGTCGCCGGTACCGTGGAAGGGCCTACGTACTGTGCCTGTGCCATGACGGCCGTAGCCGTCAGAACTGCCGCGATCAGGATGCGTTTCATGGTTTCTCTCTCAAGAATGATTGGAACGTACCGGCTGGGGGGCGGCCACCTGGCCGGGCCATTGTGCCGGAGCCGGTGCTTTTGCACCAGCACGCAGGCGATTGTGGGTGGCAGGGGCTGAACCGAAGCTGAACGGCGAACGGGCAACGTTATGATGGCGCCTGTCGCGCGGTCCGCTCCGGACCATGCCCGGCTCACTCGCGCTCACTGCGGCCATCCACCAAAGGGATTCACATTGCGTTTTCTTCACACTGCCGACTGGCACCTCGGGCGCGTGTTTCACGCGCGCAGCCTGCTCGAAGACCAGGCCTGGGTGCTCGATCAATTTGTCGCGCTGGTGCGCGACGCGCGGCCCGATGCGGTGCTGATCGCCGGCGACGTTTATGACCGCGCGGTGCCGCCTCCCGAAGCGGTCGCATTGCTCGACGACGTGCTGGCGCGCATTGTGGTGGACGCGGGTGTGCCGGTGGTGATGATCTCGGGCAACCACGACAGCGCGCAGCGGCTCGGTTTCGGCGCGCGCCTGCTGACGGCGCAGGGTTTGCATGTGGCTGGCCGCACCGAGCGCGAGGCGACCTGCGTGACCTTGTCCGACCCGGACGGCGAAGTGAAGATCTATGCCTTGCCTTATGCCGAGCCCGCTGCGGTGCGCGATGCCTTCGGCGTGGACCTGCCCGGCCACGAGGCGGCGCTCGCGGCGCGCCTGGAAGCGATCCGCGCGAGCCATCCGGCGCACGCGCGTTCGGTGGTGGTGGGGCATGCCTTCGTGATCGGCGGCGAGGCCAGCGAATCGGAGCGGCCGCTTTCGGTGGGCGGCAGCGGCGCCGTTGCCGCTGGTGTGTTCGACGGCTTCGACCTGGTCGCGCTCGGCCATCTGCACCGGCCGCAGACCTTTGGCCAGCGCGTTCACTACGCCGGCTCGCTGCTGAAATACTCGCTGTCCGAAGTTACGCACGCCAAGTCCGTCTCGCTGATCGAGCTGGCGGGCGATGGCACGGTGACGATCGAACCGATTGCGCTCTCGCCCCGGCGCGACTTGCGCATCATCGAAGGGCAACTGGCCGACCTGCTGGCGCATGGCGCGGAGGACCCGCACCGCGACGACTATATCCACGCGGTGCTGACCGATACCGGCGCGTTGCTCGATCCGATGGCCCGCCTGCGCCAGGCCTATCCCAATGCCCTGGCCATCGAGCGCGCCGTGCTGGCGCGATCCGGCGAAGCCAGCGCCCCGGGCCAGCGCCTGCGCCAGCTCGATACCGCCGAGCTGTTCGCCAACTTCTTCAAGGAGGTCGCGGACGAAGAACTGGACGACGACAAACGCCGCGTGCTGGCCCAGTTGCTGGAAGGCATGGCCGCCGTCGAGAGGGAGTCCGCATGAGACCGCTACGCCTGAAGCTGCAGGCCTTCGGCCCGTTTGCCGCCAGCGAGGAGATCGATTTCAGCCAGCTTGGGGAGCGTGCCTTCTTCCTGATCCACGGCCCCACCGGCGCCGGCAAGACCACGCTGCTCGACGCCATCTGCTTCGCGCTCTACGGCGATACGTCCGGTGGCGAGCGCAGCGCGCAGGACATGCGCAGCGCCAACGCCGATCCGGGTTTGCGCACGGAAGTGACGTTCGAATTCAGCCTGGCAGGCCAGCGCTACCTGGCTACGCGTTCGCCCGCGCAGGAGCGGCCGAAGCTGCGCGGAGAGGGCACTGTCAAGGAAACGCCCAAGGCCCAGCTCGACACCATGGGCGAGGGTGGCTGGACCAGCATGGCCAGCCAGCCCAACAAGGTCGATGACCATGTGCGCAACCTGCTGGGTTTCGACAGCAGCCAGTTCCGCCAGGTGATCGTGCTGCCGCAGGGACGTTTTCGCGAACTGCTGACTGCCGATTCCAAGAGCCGTCAGGCGATCCTGGAGCGCTTGTTCCGCACCGAGTTGTACCGGCGCGTGGAAGAACTGCTCAAGGGCCAGGCCGCCGGCATCCGCCAGCAGGCCGAGCGGCTGCGGATCGAACAAACGGCCTTGCTGCAGCAGTATCAGCTGGAATCCGTGGACGCCTTGCGCGAGCAGGCAGCGGCGTTGCAAGTCCGGCTGGATGAACTCAGGCAGCGCGACGGCGCGGCGCGCACCGTGCTTGAACTTGCCACACTGGCGAGCAAGCAAGGCGAGCAGACAGAAGCCCGCCTGCGCGAACAGCGCGAGACCGAGGCTGCCCATGCCGCGCTGATGGCGCAGCGGCCCGAGGTGGAAGCCGAGCGCCAGCGGTTGCTGGCCGCGCGCCGGGCCGCGCAGGTCCAGCCTTTCGAGCAGCATCTCGGACAGGCTGCGCAGGAACACCTGCAGGCGCAGCAAGCGCTTGCCGCGGCGAATGCGCGCGCCAGCGAAAGCGCCGTGGCGTCGGCGGCGGCAGCGGCGGCGCTCGAAGCCGAAATGGCGCGCGCCAGCGATCGGCAGGCGGCGCAAAAGCGTGTGACGGAACTGGAGGCCATGCTGCCGCAGGCGCAACGGCTTGGCGTGCTGCGGCAGGACTTGCAAAGCGCCGCCCGTGGGCAGACACAATCGGCGGCGGCCCATGCTGGTGCCGTGCAGGCGCAGCAGCAAGCGGCTGCCGCGCTGAAACAGGCGGAGGCTGAACTGGCCCAGGCCCAGGAGGGCGCTCGCGGACTAGAGACGATCCAGCTGCGGCTGGCGGGCCTGGCGCAGCAGGCGGCCACGCTGGACAAATACGCGGCCACGCTGGCGCACTGGGAACAGGCGCGCCGCCAGGCCGAAGCCGGCCGGCTTGCTGCCGGGCAAGCCGCCACACTTCAGGCGGCAAGCGCGCTCCGCTTGCGCGAGACGGAGCAGGCCTGGCGGGCAGGACAAGCCGCGCGGCTGGCTGCGGGCCTGCACGACGGCGAGTCGTGCCCGGTATGCGGCAGCGCCGAACATCCTCAGATGGCCCGGCCTATCGAGGCCCCGGTCTCCGACGAAGTGCTCGATCACGCCCGCGAGGCCGCGCGGCTTGCCGACCAGGCCGCGCACAGCGCGGCCAGCCAGGCGCAAACCGCGCAGCAAGCGCTGACGCACCGTCAGGAGCAACTGGACGAACTGCGCGAAGCCGTGACCGCCGCGGACATGCCGGCAGGCGCGGCGCAGGATCCGGCCGCTGCCAAGGCGCAACTGGCCGAGGCTATCCAGGCGTTACGCGCGCAGCAGCTGGCCGCCGGGGCGGCGGCTGGACGGTGCGCGCCGCTGGCAGCGGAACTGGAGCGGCTGCGCGGCGCGTTTGCCGCCGCCGATGCGTCCATTCGCGTAGCCGACGCGGCTGCGCAGGACGCCGGCCAGCGTCACGCCAAGCTGCAGGGCGAGTGGCAGGCGGCCAGCGCCCAGGTGCCGTCCGAATGGCGTGAGCCAGAGCGGCTCACCCTCGCGCTGGGGCAGGCGCGGCAGGATCTGGCCGCGCGTGAAGCCGCGCTGGCCGCCGCGCAGTTGGCGGACAAGCAGGCCGGCGCCGGCCTGGCCGCGGCCCAGGCCGCGCAAGCCGGCGCGCAAGCCACCCTGGCCAGCCATGCGCTGCGCGAGCAGCAGGCTGGCGCAGCGTTCGCAGACGCGCTTGAGCAGGCGGGCTTTGTCACGCGCGAGGCCTATGCCGAGGCGCGGATGCCTGCCGCGCAGGTGGCGCAACTCGACGCCCGCGTCCATCGCTTCGACCTCGACCTGGCTGCCGCCGCGGACCGGCGCGAGCGCGCCGCGGTCGCCGCGCGCGACCTGGCCGCGCCCGACCTGCCGGCACTCAGGCAGGCCCAGGCGGATGCCACCAGCGCGCTCGAAGCGCTGGTCCGGGAGCAGGCCGACCTCAACCGCAGCCGCGAAAACCTGCTGCAATGCCAGCAGCGCCTGGACGCGCTGGCTGCCGCGGGCGCGGACATCGAACGCAGCTACGCGGTGCTCGGGCGGCTGGCCGAAGTGGCCAACGGCAACAATCCGCGCCGCATCACCTTCCAGCGTTTCGTGCTGGCGACCTTGCTCGACGAGGTGCTGGAAGCCGCCTCGCTGCGCCTGATGCGCATGAGCCGCAACCGTTACGAACTGCAGCGCGTGCGCGAACTGGGCGACAAGCGCGCCGCCGGCGGGCTCGATCTGGAGGTGTTCGACCATGACACCGGCATGACGCGCCCGGCGAATACCTTGTCCGGCGGCGAGGGTTTCCTGGCATCGCTCTCGCTGGCGCTGGGACTGGCCGATGTGGTGCAGTCGCGCGCGGGCGGGATCCAGCTCGATACGCTGTTTGTCGACGAGGGCTTCGGCACGCTCGATCCCGAGAGCCTGGATTTCGCCATCCGCACGCTGATCGACCTGCAGCAGGCGGGGCGGCTGGTGGGCATCATTTCCCACGTGGCCGAGCTGCGCGAGCGTATCGACGTGCGCCTGGAAATCCGTCCCGGGGCGGGCGGCAGCCGGGCCGAGCTGCAATTGCCATGAGGGGCGGGAGGTGACTGCCTCGCGGCAGCCCGAAGCGCGTAAGCTATGGTTTGCTCAGGCATACGCGGGCAGGTGCGCAAGGTAGCTTTCAACTGGCCTACGATCGTGTCCGACAAACGCACAAGCGATTTGCCGCCGCCTTGACCACCGTCGGATAGGGAGTGTAACCTGTTCATTCTGCGAATTGAAGTTCGCAGTTAGAACAAACCAGAATAATAAGAAAAACCAAAGTCTGTTGGATTCGTGTCCGGCGGTGCACTTTTGCAAGGAATTGCAAGGCGCGCAAGCCGGATGGCTCTTCCGGCAGGACTGTCCGGAGACAGCGTTTGCGTGCCGCCTGATTTCCCTCCTTGGCGGCCGGTTCCGGATAGTTCGTCCGGACTCTCGGAACTGGAACGCAAGTGATCAACAAGCTATTCGACTCCGTGGAATCGGCCATGGCCGACATCCACGACGGCGCCACTATCCTGATTGGCGGTTTTGGCATGGCAGGCATGCCGGCGGAGCTCATCGACGCGCTCATCGCCCAGGGCGCGCGTGACCTGACCATCGTCAATAACAACGCCGGCAATGGCGACACTGGCCTGGCGGCGCTGCTGAAGACCAAGCGCGTTCGCAAGATCATCTGCTCCTTCCCGCGCCAGTCCGATTCCTACGTCTTCGATGCCCTGTACCACGCCGGCGAGATCGAGCTGGAACTGGTGCCCCAGGGCAACCTGGCCGAGCGCATCCGCGCCGCTGGCGCCGGCATCGGCGGCTTCTTCACCCGCACCGCGTACGGCACGCCGCTGGCCGAAGGCAAGGAAACCCGCATCATCGATGGTCAGGGCTATGTCTACGAGACACCGATCCACGCCGACTTCGCGCTGATCAAGGCGCTGCGCGCCGACCGCTGGGGCAACCTGACCTACCGCAAGACCGCGCGCAACTTCGGCCCCATCATGGCGATGGCCGCCAAATGCCCCATCGTGCAGGTCAGCGAGATCGTCGAACTCGGCGAGCTGGACCCGGAACACATCGTGACGCCGGGGTTGTTCGTCAAGCGCGTCGTCAAGATCGACGGCGCCAGCCAGGCTGCCGCCTGAGCGCCAAGGAGATCCAGAATATGCAACGCCTGACCCGCGATCAGATGGCCGCCCGCGTGGCCAAAGACATTCCCGACGGTGCCGTGGTCAATCTCGGCATCGGCCTGCCCACCCTGGTTGGCAATCACCTGCCGGCCGACCGTGAAATCCTGCTGCACAGCGAGAACGGCCTGCTCGGCATGGGCAAGGCACCGCCCGCCGGCGAGGAAGACGGCGACCTGATCAACGCCGGCAAGCAGCCTGTCACGATCAAGCCGGGCGGCTCGTATTTCCACCACGCCGATTCGTTCGCCATGATGCGCGGCGGCCACCTCGACTTCTGCGTGCTCGGCGCCTTCCAGGTGTCGGTGAAGGGCGACCTGGCCAACTGGCATACCGGCGCGCCCGGCGCGATCCCGGCCGTGGGCGGCGCCATGGACCTGGCCATCGGTGCCAAGGAAGTGTTCGTGATGATGGAGCACCAGACCAAGCAGGGCGAGAGCAAGATCGTGGCGGAATGCACGTATCCGCTGACTGGCATGACCTGCGTCACGCGCATCTATACCGACCTGGCTACCATCGATGTCACGCCCGACGGGCTGGTGGCGCGCGACCTGGTCGAAGGCTTGTCCTTCGACGAACTGCAACGCCTGACCGGCGTGCCGCTCAAGCAGGGCGCTTCTGCCTGAGTGCCGGCCTGACCGGCGGGGCCACCCCCGGCGAGCAGCCTTCCAAGCTTCACGCTTTCACGTACAAGCAAGAGAGAGACAACCATGACCGAAGCCTTTATCTGCGACGCCATCCGCACCCCCATCGGCCGCTACGGCGGCAGCCTGTCCGGCGTTCGCCCGGACGACCTGGGCGCGGTGCCGCTCAAGGCCCTGATGGCACGCAACCCGAACCTGGACTGGTCCGCCATTGACGACGTGATCTACGGCAACGCCAACCAGGCCGGCGAAGACAACCGCAACGTGGCGCGCATGTCGCTGCTGTTGGCAGGCCTGCCGCAAAGCGTGCCGGGCGCCACCATCAACCGCCTGTGCGGCTCGGGCATGGACGCTACCGGCACCGCCGCGCGCGCGATCAAGGCCGGCGAAGCCGGCCTGATGCTGGCCGGCGGCGTGGAAAGCATGAGCCGTGCGCCGTTCGTGATGGGCAAGGCCACCAGCGCCTTCTCGCGCGATGCGCAGATTTTCGACACCACCATCGGCTGGCGCTTCATCAACCCGGCCATGCGCGCGGCCTACGGCGTGGACTCGATGCCCGAGACCGCCGAGAACGTCGCCACCGATTACAAGATCAGCCGCGAAGACCAGGACCTGATGGCGCTGCGCAGCCAGGAAAAGGCATCGCGCGCCCAGGCCGACGGCACGCTGGCGCAGGAAATCACCGCGGTGACGATCGCCCAGAAGAAGGGCGATCCGCTGGTGGTGGAGCGCGACGAACACCCGCGCGCCACCAGCATGGAAGCGCTGGGCAAGCTGCGCGGCGTGGTTCGCGCCGACGGCACGGTCACGGCTGGCAATGCCTCGGGCGTGAACGACGGCGCCTGCGCCATCCTGCTCGCCAGCGAAGCCGCGGCCCGCCAGCACGGCCTGACGCCCAAGGCCCGCATCGTCGGCATGGCCACCGCCGGCGTGGCGCCGCGCGTGATGGGCATCGGCCCGGCGCCGGCTTCGCAAAAGCTGCTCAAGCAACTCGGCATGACCATCGACCAGATGGACGTGATCGAGCTGAACGAAGCGTTTGCCGCGCAAGGCCTGGCCGTGCTGCGCGAACTCGGCGTGGCCGACGACGACGCTCGCGTCAACCCGAATGGCGGTGCCATTGCGCTGGGCCACCCGCTCGGCATGAGCGGCGCCCGCCTGGTTACCACCGCCATGTACCAGTTGCACCGTACAGGCGGCCGCTACGCGCTTTGCACGATGTGCATCGGCGTGGGCCAGGGCATCGCCATGGTGATCGAGCGCGTCTGATCGCAGCGGGTGTGGTTTCGGCGCCCGCGGGTTTCGGCCCGCGGGCGCCGTCTGCTAAAGAATGCCGCATCGCCGCCGTTAGTACCCGGTGGATGCGCAGGCTTTGAAGTTTCCCAACGCAAAGAAGCAGTGCGACTGGGCCGACTGGCTCGCCGGCTCTGGTCGCATCCCTTTCCAGCATGACCCGGCGCAGTTGTGGCCGGTCGGAGTACAAGATGTCCCTTCCCGTTGCCACGCTCGTTACCGGCGCCAGTTCCGGTATCGGCCGTGCCATCAGCGAAATGCTGCTGGCCGATGGCGTGACGCAGGTGGTCAATGTCGACTATGTCGCGCCCGCCTGGTCCCATCCCAATATGACGTTTTTTCAGGCCGACCTGACCGATGCCGCCGCGACCCGCGCCGTGGCCGAGCAGGTGACCTCGCGCTTTGCCGTCACCCGGCTGGTGAACAATGCGGGCGCCACCCGCCCCGGTACCGCCGACACCGCGCGCGTGGAAGACCTGGACTATGTCGTGGGCCTGCACCTGCAAGCCACCCTGCTGCTGACCCAGGCCTGCCTGCCCGCGATGCGCGCGGCGGGCTTCGGCCGTATTGTGAACATGGCCTCGCGCGCGGCGCTGGGCAAGCCGGAGCGCGTGGTGTATTCCGCCACCAAGGCCGGCCTGATCGGCATGACCCGCACGCTGGCGATGGAGCTGGGCGGCGACGGCATCACGGTCAACGCCGTGGCGCCCGGCCCGATCGCCACCGACCTGTTCCGCAAGAGCAACCCCGAAGGCAGCGAGCAGACCAAGCGCATCCTCGCCAGCATCGCGGTCAAGCGCATGGGCACGCCGGAAGACGTGGCGCGCGCCTCGATGTTTTTCCTGTCGCCGGAGAACGGTTTCGTGACCGGCCAGGTGCTCTACGTTTGCGGCGGCACCACGCTCGGCGTCGCACCCGTGTAGTAGTCCCTGGGCGTGACCGGGGCAATCGCGCCACGTTATCACGCCACAGCATTTAGTCAGTAAAAACTAAAAAGATGACCCGCGCCACAAGTGCGGGCTTACAGCGATCTATCCTGGAGTAAACATGAAATCCGATTCCCAAGCCCGCACCCTGCACAACAGCGCGCGCCGTCGCCTGCTGGCCGCCGGCGTGGCACTGGCCGCAACCGTTGGCGGCATGACCGGTGCAGCCTACGCCCAAGGTACCTACCCGACCAAGCCGATCACGATGATCGTGCCGTTCTCGGCCGGCGGCACCACCGACATCCTGGCGCGCATCGTCGGCCTGCAACTGGGCAAGGTGCTTGGCCAGCCGGTGGTGATCGACAACCGCCCGGGTGCTGGCGGCAATATCGGTGCATCGATCGCGGCCAAGGCGCCGGGCGATGGCTACACGCTGTTCATGGGCACCATCGGTACCCATGCGATCAACCAGTCGCTGTACTCCAAGCTGCCGTACGATCCGGTCAAGGATTTCGCGCCGATCTCGCGCGTGGCGATGGTGCCGAACATCGTGGTGGTGAACCCCAAGGTGCCTGTCAACAACGTCAAGGAACTGATCGCCTATGTGAAGGCCAACCCGGACAAGCTGTCGTACGGTTCGTCGGGCAGCGGTTCGTCGATGCACCTGTCGGGCGAGTTGTTCAACTCGATGACCGGCCTGCATATCCAGCACATCCCCTACAAGGGCAGCGCACCGGCGGTGAACGACCTGCTGGGCAACCAGATCGGCCTGATGTTCGACAACATGCCGTCGTCGTATCCGCACGTGAAGGCCGGCAAGCTGCGTGCCATCGCCGTAACTTCGGCCAAGCGCTCGCCCGCGCTGCCGAACGTGCCGACCGTGGCGGAATCCGGCGTGCCGGGTTATGAAGCTACCTCCTGGTTCGCGCTGTACGCCACCGGCGGCACGCCGCAGCCGATCATCGATCGCCTGAACGCGGAAGTGGTGAAGATCCTGGCCATGCCGGAAGTGAAGAAGCAGATGGCCGACCAGGGTGCCGAGCCTCGTCCGGAAAAGCCGGCTGAACTGGCCGCGTTCATGAAGTCGGAAACCGCCAAGTGGGCCAAGGTGGTGAAGGCTTCGGGCGCCACGGTGGACTGATCGGTTCCTGATCGCCAGCCCGGCCCGGACGCAATGCCCGGCCTGCCGGCAGCCACGAGCCGGCCCTTCGGGGCCGGCTTCTTTACGTCCATGGCACAGAAAAAAGCCCGCGATTTCTCGCGGGCTTAATCCTGGCCCGCTCGAACAGGGCAGGAGGAGACAAGGGAGGAAACGACGGAAAGACGCGGCCGGCGCGGATCAGGCCAGGCTGTACTTCACGACCTGCTCTTCGACACCGACAAAGCGCACCAGCTGGCGCAGGCCGCTCGCGTACTCCTTGATATGGTGCCCTTCCGGCGTGTCCGGCAGGCGGTAATACACCGGCATGGTTGCCGCCGGTGCCGCTTGCCAAACTACAGGAGGGCCATCCGTTTCCCACTGGACATCCCGGTCTTCGGCGAAATCTGTTTGTCCTTGCATGGACCACTCCTGGTGAATGACGGGCATGCGCTGCGCCGCGGCCGAGAACCGGCGACAGGCATGCGAAATGACTATGTCTGCAAATGTATTGCAGACAGCGGCAAAATGCCATTCAGCATTTTTAATATCTGGATCTGGTCTGTCGCTTATTTGTCATATTTTCCGCAATTAACCGCCAGAAACCGCGCGCATCGATGGCGGCGGCCCTCTCCGGGGCCGCGGGGCTGGCAGTGCGGACGGCGGCGACCCGGGACGGTCGCGCCGTGCGCGGTTTTGCACTTCCTTTGCGCTACCATAGGCGCTTGCCATCAAAGCCACGCCGGGAGGGAAGACTTCACTGCCTGGCGACGGGCTCTCACGTTACCCTTCCCGCATGTCCGTTCAGCACGCACTCCTGACTTCCTTATTGGAAAGACCGTCTTCCGGCTACGAGCTGGCGCGGCGCTTCGACCGTTCAATCGGTTATTTCTGGCATGCCACGCACCAGCAGATCTATCGGGAACTGGGCCGCATGGCCGAACATGGCTGGATTGCCGAGGAAGAGGGCGAGGGCGAGAGCGATGCGCGCAATCGCAAGAAGGTTTATTTCGTGCTGCCGCCGGGGCGCGACGAGCTTGCGCGCTGGGTGCTTGCGCCTACCGCCGGGTTGGACCTGCGCGACGAGATCCTGGTGAAGTTGCGGGCGGATGCCGTCGTGGGTCCGCTAGGGTTGAGGCCGGAGATGCAGCGCCTGATCGGACTGCACCAGGAGCGGCTCGACACCTACCGCCAGATAGAGAGGCGTGATTTCTCCGCCGCGCAGCCCACGCGCGCGCAGCAACTGCAACATGCACTGCTGAAGCGGGGTATCCGCTATGAGGAAGATTGGGTGTCCTGGGCGGAGGAGCTATTGCCGCTGCTGGATAAGCAGGACGATCCGGCTTGAGGCGCTGGCCGCCATTGGCGCCGAGATAAGGTCCCCCCTCCAAAGGCGCGGGGGAAAGGGCAATCCGCCGCCGAATGCGACGGACTGCCCGCGACGACGTAATCAGGCCAGGTCGGCTGCCGTGGCGCCGCTGGTGTGCGCCGTTTGCGGGGCAAGGCCCAGCCGGCGGCGTGCCAGCGCATATTCCTCGGCGAAGCGGCGCACCAGGTCGGCTGCCGGCACCACGCGCTTGATGGCGCCCACGCCCTGCCCGGCGCCCCAGATGTCCTTCCACGCCTTGACGCTGCCCGAGCCGAAATTCATCTTGGACGGGTCCGATTCCGGCAGCGCTGCCGGGTCGAGCCCGGCGTTGACGATACTCTGGCGCAGGTAGTTGCCGTGCACGCCGGTGAAGAGGTTCGAGTAGACGATGTCCGACGCGTTGCTATCGACGATCATCTGCTTGTAGGCGGCCTGCGCGTTGGCTTCCTCGGTGGCGATAAATGCCGAACCCACGTAGGCCAGGTCGGCGCCCGCGGCCAGCGCCGCCAGGATGCCGTCGCCGCTGGCGATGGCGCCCGACAGCAGCAGCGGGCCGTCGAACCACTCGCGGATTTCATGCAGCAGCGCAAACGGCGACAGGACGCCGGCATGGCCGCCCGCACCCGTGGCGACCGCGATCAGGCCGTCGGCGCCTTTCTCGATGGCCTTGCGCGCGAAGGTGTTGTTGATGATGTCGTGCAGCACGATGCCGCCATACGAGTGCACCGCGTCGTTGACCTCGGTGCGCGCGCCCAGCGAAGTGATGACGATGGGCACCTTGTAGCGCACGCACAGTTCCAGGTCGTGATCGAGCCGGTCGTTCGACTTGTGCACGATCTGGTTGACCGCGAATGGCGCGGCCGGACGATCTGGATGCTTGGCGTCGTGTTCGGCCAGTTCGGTGGTGATGCGGTCCAGCCAGTCGTTGAGCACCGGGCCCGGACGCGCGTTTAGCGCGGGGAAGGAGCCGACCACGCCGGCCTTGCATTGGGCGATCACCAGGTCGGGGTTGGAGATGATGAACAGTGGCGAGCAGACTACCGGCAGCGAAAGACGGTCCTGCAGGATGGCGGGAAGAGACATAGCGTTCTTTTGCGAAGTTGAAACGGTGAGTGGAAGATGCCGGTATCAGGCGCTGGCGCCCTGCAGTACGGACTTCTGGCTGGCAAGCCGCGCGCCCATGGCGGCGGCAAGCGCGTCCAGGCCGCTCTTGGGACGGACCATGACCTCGAAGTCGTCGATCTTGCCGGCGTCGTTGAAGCGGATCATGTCGATGGCCTTGACGGACCTGCCGTCGACTGTCGCACTGAACTCCAGCACCACGCTGCGCCCGTCGTCGCTGACAAAAGTGCGGTGATAGCGGAAGTCCTGGAATACCTGGTTGACCGATTCCAGCACCATGCGCAGGGCGATGCGCCCCGGGTACGGTGTGTGGGCGACGGGCGAGTGGAATACCACCTCATCGGCCACGATGCTGTCCAGGTCGGCCATGGAATGGGTGGCGATCATGCGGTGCCAGATTGCCAGCGAGGCCTGCGCCGCCGCTGACAAGGTTGCTTGGGTCACGGTGTCTCCTCCGGAGTGGGCCGAGGGCGCGGAAATCGCCCGTTCCGGCGCGCTGGGCTGCATCGTTCCGCTTGCCCGGTGGGCGCCGCGGCGACGGCAGCTTACACATCGCTATGCAACCAGTTGCATAGCGATGTGTAGAAAGGTAGCAGCACGCGACGGCAATTGCAATGTTTTGGCGTTTATATGCCTCATGAGGCTTTTTTTTTGGCCGAAGGGAGGGGCCGCAGGCCTCGGTCTTTTGTGGCGGCTTGTCTACAATACGGGCATTGCCGCAAAACAGCGCAGGAGCGCGAGTGAGTACTGACATGAGCGCCAAAGTAGGGCCGTCCGGGGCCCTTTTCGATGCGGATCTCGAAGCCTGGCGGACCCAACCCGAGCGGGCTTTCGACGGCTGGCTGGTCAGCCACGGCTTTCGCCATGGCACCGCCGTGGTCTATCGCGCGATGTGGGGCAAGCTTTTGCGGTGGTCGGGGGAGCGCGGGGTGGCACCGCTGGCATGGTCGGCGGAGCAGATCGGAGCCTTCCTCGACGAGCAGGACTTGCACAAGCACCACCGCTATCGTTATGCACGATTGATCGAGCGCGTCTTTCACCATCTGTCGCTGCTGCAGGACGGCCTGCACAATCCTGCGAGCCAGGCCGTACGCGCCCACCTTGCCGAAGGCGAGAACGATCCCACCGCCTTCTTGCTGCCTGCCGAGCGAGAAGCCTTGATTGCCCGGGTGCTGGCGCCGGCGGCCCGGTCGCCGGGCCAGGATGCCGCCGCGCTGTCGCCGACCCAATGGAAGCGCGCGCGCGACACCGCGCTGGTCGCGGTGTTGCTGGGCGCCGGCCTGAAGGTGGGGGAAGCGCGTGGCCTGGGCACCGGTAGCATCGCGGAGGATGCCGCCAGGCTGCGCCTGGTCCGGGCCGACAACGGCCGCGCCTACGAGGCACCGGTCTTTGCCTTCGCGCGGCCGGCATTGCTGGCCTGGCTGGAGATCCGCGGCACGAGTGGCACATTGGGCAACCTGGTCTTTCCCGCCATGCCGAGCGGGCGGCACTTGCATGCCGCTTCGCTGTACCGCCGGGTGGAGATCCTGCTGGATGAAGCCGGCGTGCTGGCGGGCCGCAGTGAACGGGCGTCTCCGCAGACGCTGCGCAATACTTGCGGCGCGCTGCACTTCGAGGGCGGCGCCGGCCCGGCTGAAGTGGCGCAGTGCCTTGGCATGCGGGACCTGGAGTCCGGCTGGCGCCTGCGTGCCGCTTTCGAGGCCTGGCAGGCGCGCGCAGGCCTGGCGGCAGGACGGAATTCGGCCGGTGACGCCGGCACGACAGATGCGTCCTGCTATGCTTAGTCGCCATTAGTCGTCGTTCGGCCCAATGCGGGTGGCGCTAACCTGGAGCCGTTGCCAGCCGCCGATGGCAGCCTCGTGCCAGGGGATGCTGAAACAGGCGCTTCGCCAGATGTACCAGGCGCGCTGTCGCGGTGCCCGCTCAGTCTCTTTTCACAACCTATTGATGAATCGCTATGTCTGAAACTTTGCTGCTCACGGGAGCCACCGGTTATATCGCATCGCACACCTGGGTCGCCTTGCTCGAGGCCGGCTATCACGTGATTGGCCTGGATAATCTCTGCAACAGCAATCGCGCCGTGGTCGAACGGCTTGCGCAGATTACCGGCCAGCGTCCGCATTTTGTCGAGGGCGATGTCCGGGACCGCGCTTTGCTGGACCGTTTGTTTGCCGAACACCGGATCTCCGGGGCGATTCATTTCGCGGCGCTCAAGGCGGTGGGCGAATCGGTCAGCAAACCGCTGGATTATTACGACAATAATCTCAATGGCTTGCTTGCCCTGTGCTCGGCGATGAACGCTGCTGGTGTCAAGCAACTGGTGTTCAGCTCCTCCGCCACGGTATATGGCAATCCGCATTCGGTGCCGATCCTTGAGGACTTTCCCCTCTCGGCCACCAATCCGTACGGCCAGACCAAGCTGATGAGCGAGCAGATCCTGCGTGACCTGGAACGGTCCGATCCCGACTGGCGGATTGCGTACCTGCGCTATTTCAATCCGGTGGGCGCGCACGAAAGCGGCCTGATCGGCGAAGACCCCGGCGGCGTGCCGAACAACCTGATGCCTTATGTAGCGCAGGTCGCCGGCGGGCGCCGCGAGAAGTTGATGGTGCACGGCGGTGACTACCCCACGGTCGACGGCACAGGTGTGCGCGATTACATCCACGTCTGCGATCTTGCGGCCGGCCATCTTGCGGCCCTGGTCTACCTGCGCGACAAGCAGCAATGCCTGACGGTCAATCTCGGCACGGGCCGGGGCTACAGCGTGCTGGAGGTCGTCGCGGCCTACCAGCGCGCCAGCGGCCGCCCGGTACCCTACGAAATAGGGGCTCGCCGCCCCGGCGATATCGCCTCTTGCTATGCCGATCCCGCACTGGCGCACACGCTGATCGGATGGCGCGCGCAGCACGATATCGATCGCATGTGCGAGGATTCGTGGCGCTGGCAGTCGATGAACCCGCTGGGGTTTGCCGGCTGAGTGGCGTGGCCGGGCAGGCGGGGTGCGTACCCGTTTCTGCGTGCCCGGCTTTGTGGGCGCTCTGTGGACACGGCGAGGACCGGGCAGTGAAAATGAGAACGGCCGGGCAAGTGCCCGGCCGTTCTCAGGAGCGCAGCGGGTGCTCGGCCGCGATGCCCGTTGCCGGCGCCCGGTTTCAGCGAATCAGGAAGTCATCGATATTCTTGCCGGCGGCCAGGGCCTGGGTCAGCCAGCCAGGACGCTTGCCGCGGCCGGTCCAGGTATTGCCCGCGCCGTCGCGATAGCGCACCGGTACCTTGCGAGTTGCCTTCTTGCCGGCGGCAGGCTTGGCGCCGAAACCCAGATCGTCCGCGGTCAGGCCATATTGGTCGATTTTCTGGCGAATATCGGCGATGACGGAAGCCTGCTCGCGAGCCTTGATTTCCTCGGCCTGCTTTTGCAGTTCACTGATTTTCTGAACAATTTCCTGATAAGTCGCCATTGCGAGCCTCGATTTACTGGGTGAGCATGATGATTCGGATGAATTATAACGGCACCAAGCGATCCTGCAAACGCTTTTAAACCGCGATGGAGAGAATTCTGATAAATCGGCGGTATGATCTAATTAATGAACTTCCGTGCAGACCACGGGTCAGCGGCAGTTTCGCATTTGCCGACAGAGCGGCTGCTTTCGAATGTTCGAGAAAACGGCGTGCCGACACCACCCCGCCGTTTTGCAATCCGGACTGCGTAATAACCCTGCCCGCCGTAATGGCGCGCAGCGGGAAGTGATTTTGGTGCAACAATGCCGATCCCTTCGCAAAACGACCAAACCTGCTTTCGCCTCAAACATGTCTTTCGATTCGATTAACGCCGGCGCCGCGGGCAGGCTCGTCCCGGTCGAACTGGCGAAAGCCTATCGCCTGTTGAATCACGGGCCGGTTACGCTGGTGACCAGCGCCCACGCTGGCCGGCGTAATGTCATGGCGGCGTCCTGGGCGATGCCGCTGGATTTCCAGCCGCCCAAGGTCGCGGTCGTGATCGATTCCCGCACCCTCACCCGCGAACTGGTCGAAGCGTCCGGCGAGTTCGCATTGAACATCCCCGCCCGCGCGCAGGCCGCCGCCACGCTGGAATCCGGCTCGCGTTCCGGCCGCGAGCAGGATAAGTTTGCCGCCGCGGGCCTGGCCACCTTTGCGGCGAAAGAGATTGCCGCACCGCTGGTTGCCGGCTGCCTTGGCTGGCTGGAATGCCGGGTAATCCCCGAGCCGGCCAACGCCGCGCGCCACGATCTGTTTATTGCCGAAGTGGTGGCTGCGTGGGCAGATTCCGCCGCTTTTTCGAATGGCAGATGGCATTTTCCGGATCGGGAGTGTCGTTCGATGCACTACCTTGCCGGCGGCGCATTTTTTGCCACCGGGGAGGCTTTCCAGGTGGAGCCGGGGGCCACCGAATGAGCGCAGCGCAGGGACACGGCCCCAATTGGCGACGCAGGGTAGGAGAGGGGACGCTGCCGGCGTGGCGGGCACGGCACCTCGCTCAAGGAATCACGCGACCACGCCGTTATCTGCCCTGAGCGGGTCGCTGGGGTGTCGATTCGCCGGGCCGGGGCCGGAGGAGGTCCTGTGCATTCCTTACCGTATCGGGTGCTTCATGTCTTTCCATAACAATATCCAGATCAAAACCTTGTTGCGCGGCGCAATGGCAATGTTGTCGCTTCTGCTGATTCTGGTTGGCGGTGCGGGCCTTTATGGCATGTCGCACAGCAACGACGCGCTCCAGGAAACTTATGGCAACCAGCTTGCGTCGGCGCAGGCGCTCAGTGAAACCATGCTCGGCACGACGCGCATGCGCCTGGCGCTGGACCGCGGCGTGATGCCTGGCGATGGTGACGATGGCAAAGCGGCGGTAGACCGCTCCATGGTGTTCGTCGACAGCGCCGAGACAGCCTGGAAGCGATACATGGCGCTGCCGCAGGACGCCGAGGAAAAGGCGCTCGCCGCGGAATTTGGCCGCAAGCGCCAGGAATTCATGGAGAAGGGCATCCTGCCTCTGCAGAAAGCGCTGATCGAGAACAACGCGGACGGGGCGCTTGCGATTGCCAAGAAGGCGCTGCCCGACTTGCAGCGCAGCCTGGCTACCGCCTATGAAGCCCTGCAGGCTTTCCAGATCCGTACCGGCGAAGCCAACTACAACGTCTCGCAAGACCGCTTCGGGCAGGTGCGCGCGCTGTCCTTCGCGCTGATCGCCCTTGGCCTGCTGGTCGCCGTATTGTGTGCCGTGACGCTGCACCGGGCTATCGTGCGGCCGGTGGAGGAGGCCCTGGGGGTGTTCGAGCGTATCGCCGCCGGCGACCTGACCGCGCGCATTACCAATGTGTCGCGCAACGAGGTGGGGCGCATGATGCAAGCGCTGGTGGCCATGCAGGAAAGCTTGTCGAACATCGTTGCCCAGGTGCGCGGCGGTACTGACTCGATTGCCTCGGCCACGCAACAGATCGCCACCGGCAACCTCGATCTGTCGCAACGTACCGAAGAGCAAGCCTCTTCGCTGGAGCAGACCGCGGCCAGCATGGAAGAACTGACATCGGCAGTGCGCCAGAATTCCGATAACGCGCGCCAGGCTGGTGTGCTGGCCAGCGATGCCTCGGAGATCGCGCTCAAGGGCGGCGACGTGGTAGGCCGTGTTGTCGACACCATGAACGAGATCAATGGCTCGTCGCGCAAGGTAGTGGAAATCATCGGCGTGATCGAGGGCATTGCCTTCCAGACCAATATCCTCGCGCTGAACGCCGCGGTGGAGGCGGCCCGGGCGGGCGAGCAGGGCCGCGGCTTCGCGGTGGTTGCCGGCGAGGTGCGCACCCTGGCGCAACGCTCCGCCGCCGCCGCCAAGGAAATCGAGGCTCTTATCAGCGAATCCGGCCAGCGCGTCGAAAGCGGCACCAGGCTGGTCGCCGAGGCTGGCCAGACCATGGGCGAGATCGTCAATGCGGTCAAGCGCGTCACCGACATCATGAACGAGATCAGCGCGGCCACCCAGGAGCAGACCAGCGGCATCGAGCAGGTCAACCAGGCGGTCACGCAGATGGACCAGGTCACCCAGCAGAATGCCGCGCTGGTGGAAGAAGCCGCGGCGGCCGCGGGCGCGCTGGAAGAGCAGGCGCAGAAGCTCAATGGCGTCGTGTCCGTGTTCCGGCTGTCAGGCAGCCATGCCGTGGCCACGCCGGCCCCGGTTACGCGCGTCGCGGCCACGGGCAAGGCCAAGGCTGTCGCGGCCATGCCGACGCGAGCCCGCCCGCCGGTCCAGCGCAAGGCACGTCCCGCGTCTCCGGCGGCCTCCGCACTGGCCGCAGCCGGTACCGGCGGCGACGACTGGAGCGCGTTCTGAGCCATGGCATACAGCTTGCCGCTGTTTTCATCCCCGGGGAAGCGCGCGTGATGCGATGATGCGGGTCTTGCGCCCGCATCGTACGGATCGTCGCGCCATCGCCCCCAATTTTTGCGCAGCTTCCTTACTGACATGAGTGCTAGCCTTCTGCTGCTCGCTGCCTTCTCCGGCCTCGCGGTCGGGTTGGGTATACGCGCAGCCAAGCCGGACCGGGAGCCGGCGGGCAGACCCAGCCGGGCGCTGCAATGGGCGGTCTTGCTGTTTTCACCCGCGTCCGTCGGACTGCCATTGTGGGTCGCGCTGGGTTCCGGCAGCCTGCGGGGCACGCGCGAGGTGTCGCAGGCCGCGGCCGTGCTCGCCATGACTGCCGGGCTCACGCTTGCCATCCCCTGGTTGCGCCGGCACATACCCCTGCTGCGCGGTACCGCCCTGGCGGTGACGCTGGCCGGCGCCGGGGTGGTGGTGGCCGCCGGCGCGCGTCTGAGCGCCCTGTGCGGCAATGCGCAGCGCCCGTCCGCGCTATGCGTGGAACCCGGCAACTTCATGCAGCCGGCCTGGCTGGCGGTGGCCGCGCTTCTTCTGGCGGCGCTCGGATACGTCGGCCTGCGCCGCGCCAACCCGCTCGCATGGCAACTGGCCAACCCGCCCGGCTTCGCCATCCCGGACACCAAGGCGCTGGACGATATTTTCGATAGCCAGCCGCCCGCCACGGGCGGGGGAACCACCCTGCCGGTACGTCGGCGCGGCCGCATCCCGGGCCGCCTGACCGTGCGCGCGACGGCGCGTGGACACGGTACGGTCGGGGAGTACAGCGTCAGCACCGATCTTCCCGACCGCACCGCCTTTGCGCGCTGGCTCGATCAGTCGATCGCGCAGGCGCGCCTGGCGGAGACCGGCTGTGCCGTGTTGTTGGTGCATATCGCCGACTTTCGCGAGGTCGACGAAGTCTTCGAGGTGCGCGCGGACGATATCCTGGCGCAGGATGCCGGGGCCCTGGCGCAGGCAGCGCTGGAGCCGCACGATTTCCTGGCACGCCTGGCGCGCGACGAGTTCGCAGTCGGCGTGCCCGAGATGATCCAGCACAACCGCGCCAATGAACTGGGCACGCGGTTGCTGAGCTCGCTCGCGGAGTTCGTGTCCACGCGCGGCCTGCAGATGCAGATCGGGGTGAATATCGGCATCGCCATCTACCCGCGCGACGCGCAAACGTCGGAAGCCTTGATGCAGGCGGCACGCGTGAGCCTGAGCGAAGCGCGCGAGAGCGGCTCCAACCAGGTGCGCGTATTCAATTCCGCCGCCGGCGAGCGCGCGCGGCGCATGCGGGTCATCCGTCGCGACCTCTGGCTGGCCATCCAGGACGACGGTCTCGCGCTGCAGTACCAGCCGAAGTTCGACGTGCGCCAGCGCACCGTGATCGGCGCCGAGGCGCTGTGCCGCTGGCGCCATCCGACGCTGGGGCAGGTCAATCCCGCCGAGTTCATCACGGTGGCGGAACAGTCGGGCCAGATCGACAAGCTGGACGACTGGGTGATCGCCACGGTGTGCCGGCAGATCCGGCAGTGGCAGGACGAGGGCATCCCGGTGGTGCCGGTGGCCATCAATGTCTCCGGACTGCGCTTTGCCAGCCGCGATTTCCCGCAATACCTGCTCGAGCAGATCCATCAGCACGACATTCCACCGTCGGCCGTCACGCTCGAGATCACCGAAACCGCGGCGATGAAGGATATCGCGCAGTCGCTGGAGACGCTGGCCGAGTTGCAAGCGCTTGGCATCCATGTCGCGCTGGACGATTTCGGCAGCGGCTATTCCAGCCTGGGGTATCTGAAACGGTTGCGCGTCGGGACACTGAAGATCGACCGTACTTTGATTGGCGGGCTGGATGCCGACCCGCAAGGCCGAGCCATCGTCGGGTCGATGGTGGCGCTGGCGCATGAGCTACGGATGCGGGTGGTGGCGGAAGGGGTGGAGTCGAATTCGCAGCTGGATATTCTGGCGGCGATGGGCTGCGACGAGGTGCAGGGGTATTTGTTGTCGCATCCCTTGGATCCGGGGGCGTTCGCGGAGTTGGTCTCGGGGGATTGAGGCGTGAGATGCCGCTCGGAAATCCAGCGACATCCGGCACTCACCCGTTTACCGCCTGGGCGTATAAGGGTCAGGCAGCGCTCCGGCAGACGGAAACAACGCCAGCAGGCGGGTAAATCGCCCGCTTTCCGGCACCAGCAACGCAAACCGGGTCTCGCAATAGTGCCCCGTCAGCGCCCCCAGCCTGCGCAGCTGCTGGCTGCAATTCACCAGCGATGGCAATCCCCGCGGCAGGTAAATACTGGCCAGCAGCGCCTCGGGTTCGATGCGGGTACGTCCGTGGAAGCGCGCCAGCTGCATCAGCAGCTCATCCGCCATGCTGGCCTCGCTGGTGGTTTCCACGTGCAATGCCAGGCCGATTGCATCGCGGCTGGCCACCGCCTGTACATCCCGCCATGTCAGGGGCATGGGCCCATCCCCCAGCACCGGCGCGAACAACACCGAGGAAAGCAATTCGAGGGTGCGTGGCAGTCCCTCGGCGGTGGTCGGCACGATGGGCCCGCAGCCCGTCGTGGCATACGCCGGGCCATCGACGAGCAGGGTGACAACGAGGCGATCGGGGTGCCGCAGCGCGCGCAGGCGTTGTGCCATGGCTGCGCTGATCTGCCGCTCCACGATGACCAGCTGCACATCGGCCGGCTGGCGCGGACGCCGCGATACCCAGTGCAGCCGTCCGCCGAAATCCGGCAGCGGCGCCAGCAATGCGTCCGGCGCGCCTTGGATGAGCACCGTGAGCTTGTCGGTTTGACGCGATTCCGGGACTTCCCGTTTGCTCCACTGCGGGCCTGGCAAGTTCGACATGTTGACGTTCCGATAGTGTTGCAGTGCCACTGCCCCGGGTAGCGCAAACCGTCCACGGCCAGCAATGGGAGTGGGACGTTTTGCGCGGCGGCCGTAGTATGCCGACCCTCGGCGAGCGGATGCACCCCATAACCGGGGGGTAACAAATCTGCGCTTATCAGCGCAACCGTACTACGGTTTCGGCCAACGCTGCCGATATTCCCCGCAGGGGCGCGGTTCGCACCGCGCTGCGCGAGTGCCGTAGCAGCTTGCATCCGCGTGGTCCCTGGCATGGGAACGCACAGGGAAATCGCTCGGGTTTGCCCGCCGCCGCCGTCCCAGGCGAGAACGAATATCGGTCCACCGGGCCAGGACCTGGGCTTGTGGACTCACCATCGTGCTGTCAACGGAGCCGTTATGTCTTTGCCTCATATTCTAGTCGTCGACGATTCTCCCTCCTTGCGCCGCATGATCGGCGCCTGCCTGCGCGCCGGAGGTTACACCGTATCCGAGGCCGCCGATGGCGACGAGGCCCTGGCGCTGGCCATGGATACGTCGTTCGGCATGCTGGTGACCGACCAGGTCATGCCCGGCACGGACGGCCTGACCCTGATCCGCACGCTGCGCAAGACTCCGGCCTATGCCGCAATCCCGATGTTGATGCTGACCACCGAGGTCGACGGCCAGGTACGTGAGCAGGCCCGCGATGCCGGCGCCTCCGGCTTCCTCGCCAAGCCCTTCGATCCCGATCAGCTGATGGAAGCCGTCGGCGCGCTGCTGGACCCCTCGAAGGTAGGGTAAATGCCTTGTCATTGTTTCCCTTCAGGCACGCGGCCTACTGCCGTTAAGAGGTAAACGATATTCGTGCCTTGGCGCAGGCCGGGTCTCGGCAAGGCTGCCCGTTTTCGGGCCGGCCAGCCGTGGCTTTGGCTGCGCGCGATGGCCGGTCATGGCAGCGGGAGCCAGGAAAATGAAAAGCGGGAACAAGACAGAGGGCGCGGGAGAGGAATTCCTCGCGTTCAGGCTGGGCGGCGAGGAATACGGCGTCGACATCCTCAAGGTGCAGGAGATCCGTGGCTATGAGAATGTCACGCAGATCGCCAATGTACCGGCCTACCTCAAAGGCGTGGTCAACCTGCGCGGCATCATCGTGCCGATCATCGACCTGCGCATCAAGTTTCGCCAGAACACGGTCAACTATGACCAGTACACCGTGGTGATCATCGTCGACCTGCACGAGCGCATCACCGGCATCGTGGTCGACGGCGTGTCCGACGTGCTGACGCTGGCGCCGGGCCAGATCCGTCAGGCACCCCAGCTGTCCGGGGACACCGAATACATCCGCGGCATTGGCTCGGTCGAAGACCGCATGCTGATCCTTGTCGATATCGAGAAACTGCTAGACACCGAAGAGCTCGCAGCGCTTGAAGCAGCCGCGGCCGCTTGAAGCGGCTGCAAACAGACAGAGCCCGATCCACGCAGTCCTCCATCCATGCGAAATAACCAACCCGTTACCTCCCGAGAGCACAAGCTCTCCGCAGACGATTACCTGATTTCCCGGACTGACCTCAAAGGGCGCATTACGTTTGCCAATCGCGCCTTTATCGAGACTAGCGGCTTCGATGCAGAGGAATTGCTCGGCGCCGCGCACAACCTGGTGCGCCATCCGGATATGCCGCCGGAAGCATTCGCGGATCTGTGGAAGACGATCCAGGCTGGCCGCTCGTGGGTCGGTATCGTCAAGAACCGGCGCAAGAACGGGGACTTCTATTGGGTCACCGCCACGGTGACGCCTACGGTCGTCGACGGCCAACTGGTGGGCTACACCTCCGTGCGCTCGATGCCGCAGCGAGAGCAGGTGGAGGCGGCCAGCGCGGCATATGCGCGCCTGCGCGAGGGCAAGGGCCATGGACTCGCGGTGCGCGATGGCGCTGTGGTACGGCGCGGCCTGGCGGGATTGCCGGGGCGCCTCACCAAGACCACGTTGAAGCGGCGCATCCTGATGTCGCAAGTGGCGGGCCTGGTGTGGTTTCTGGCTGCGTTGGCCGCTTTTGAAGCGCTGGCAGGCGGCGAGGCAGCGGGTTCGCTGCGGCCCTGGCTGTGGGGTGGCTTCGCGCTGGCGTTGGTGTCCTCGTTCGTCGCCGGCACTTTGCTGCTGGCGCGCGTGAACCGGCCGGTGCAGGACATGCTCGATTTCGCGCTGCGCATGGGGGCCGGCGACCTCACCACGCGCCTGGATTACCGCGCGAGCGACGAGGTCGGTGCGCTGGCGCGTGCCATGCGCACCATGCAGCGCAGTTTGCTGTCGGTGGTTGGCGAGATTCAGGAGGGCATGTCGAGCATCTCCACGGCGACCCGCCAGGTTGCCGCGGGCAACAGCGACTTGTCGCAACGTACCGAGCAGCAGGCCGCGTCGCTGGAAGAAACCGCATCGAGCATGGAAGAGCTGACCAGCACGGTGCGCCAGAACGCGGACAACGCGCGGCAGGCCAGCGGCCTGGCGGCGAATGCATCGGAGACAGCCGTCAAGGGCGGCGAAGTGGTCGGCCGCGTGGTGCAGACCATGGACGACATCAATGGGGCATCGAAGAAGATCGTCGACATCATCGGCGTGATCGAAGGCATTGCATTCCAGACCAATATCCTGGCGCTGAATGC